>CAZOLL010000797.1:0-1918 GCA_964580365.1 uncultured Phycisphaeraceae bacterium | reverse complement strand
TATGCCGTCGATGCCTCGCAGGATGTGACGGAACGCCGGCAGTCCGAGCGCACCGCGGATCGCTTCCTCCGCCGCATCGTCGCGCGCGGCCGGATCCGCGCCGGGGGTCGGCGTGATCACGCGGCCCTCGACTCCGCACGACTTCGCGTCGGCGAGCGCGGCACGGGTCGCGTCGTCCTCGGGCCCGATCACGAGCACGCCGCGCGCGGCCGCCGGAAACGGCGCGGACGTCACCGGCGCGCCCTCCTGGATCGGCAACGACAGCTCCGACAGCTTCGCGAGCCCGCGGGGTTCGAGCCCGACGAACGTGGCCGCGAAGCGGTCGATGCGCGTCGCTGCCGCGAGCACGACCGCGGCATTCTCGCCCTCGCCCAGGATGACGACGCGCGACGGGTCGATCGGCTGACCGCGCAGGACGTGCGCGGTCACCAGGTCGATCACGCGGATCGCGAGCGACACGTCGTCGTCGAAGCGGCCGTCGCGGACGATGCGCCCGCCTTCGCCGAGGTCGTCCGCGCGTTCCGCGAACAGCGGGTCGATCACGGCGATTGCGGCGGAGTCGCCGAGCCGCGCACGCCAGAGCGCGAGAGTGTCGACCGCGGCGAGTCCGACGTCCGACAAGACCACGACGAGCGGGACGCGCGCCGCGTCGTTCGCTCCGGCGGGCAGCTGCATCCGGTACTCGCGCTCGACGCCGGCCGTGACCGCGTAGGTGCCGTCGTTGAGGTCGCGCCCGCGCGGCTCCGTGAACACGAGCCAGTCCGCGAGCAGCGGTCCGCCGCGCGGGTCGACCGCGGGGAGGTCGGACGACGGCTCGATCGCGATCGTGGCGACGGACACGTGCGGGTCGCGCAGCTTCAACTGGTGCACGGTCCCGTCGAAGCGGCTCGAGTGGAACCCGCCATTCACCTGGAGCACGACCGCGCCGAGGAAGCGCGCACGCGCGTCGGCGATCGACTCGGCCATCGTGTTGTCCCACAGGCTCTGGCCGGAGAAGAGGCGCTCGTCGGGCGTGCTCGCGCCGCCGCCGCCCATGCCGTGCCCGCGGATCGCGTTGTCGACGCGCGCCCAGTAGGCGTCGCTCTCCGGTTGGATCGTGCGCGCGACCTGTCGCTTCTCTTCGTCGGTGAGCGCGTCGAACGCGGCGCGCCCGCCCTGGCCGAGCTTGCGGCGCAGTGCCGCCGGCACGTTGCCGGCGATGACGGGGATCTTGTGCGACTTCGCGAACTCGACGAGGGGCCGGTACGCCGTGCGGTAGTTCGCCCACGGACGCGCGCGAGAGAGGAAGGTCGGCTCGTCGATCTTTCCGGCGAGGTAGTCGTCGAGCGCCGGCTGCACGTCGCGCTCGAACATCTCCATCGTCAGCACGACGCCGCCCGGCCGCCGCGAAAGGCGCTCGAGCGCGCGCAGCTCGACGCGGTGCGTGGTCTCGTCGACGTGCGTTTCCCCGAGGAACACGACGTCCGACAGCGCCGCCCGGTCGAGGGCGTCGTCGAGCGACAGCTCCGAGTGCGTGCGCCCGTCGAACGCGCGCGTGACGCGCGCGAGCGGCGGCTCGTCCCAAGGACGTGGGGGGGCAGCGCCCGGCGTCGAACGGCAGCCGAGCGGGAGGATGGCGAACAAGACGAGCAGCGCGATCGAGCGTCGGGTCACGGGCGTTCTCGCGAAGAGCGGGGCGAGAGATCCTAGAGGAGCGCGGCCCGCGGAACGGCGCGCGGGTCGAGTCGCCCGTGGGGAAAGGTCGCGTGGACGAGTTGCCACGAGCGGGGTGGGGCGACGGGCGAAGGGCGTGAGCTCGGCGCGAGGTCGACCCAGCAGTGGAACCACGCGGCGCTCGAGTACGGGTCGACGATGCCGGTGAAAGGGATGCCGTGGCGACGCGCGTTGTTGAGATGGGGATGAGAAGTTGGCCGGTCAC
>CAZOLL010000796.1:1561-1926 GCA_964580365.1 uncultured Phycisphaeraceae bacterium | reverse complement strand
CGCGGAGCTCGTGGCGAGCGGCTGGAGCGCCCCGTCGAACGCCTCGATGAACTCCGCGATGCGGTCGCGCGGGACGACACCCGGGCAGATGACGCGGTCGCCGACGCCGAGCCGCGCGGCGAGCGCCTGCACTTCCGGGAGCGCCGGACCTTCGCCGCCGATCACCAGGACCGCGTTCTTCAACACGCCGTCGCGTCCGCCCGCGAGCGCTTCGACGGCGCGATCGAGCCCGTGCCACGGGCGCGCGAACCCGACGAAGCCGAGCACGAGACGACCTTGCACGCCGAGACGCGCTTTCGCGTCTGCGACTCGCGGCGCGGAGAGGAGCTCTTCACGCACGCCGTTGTGGATCACGTGGACGCGCT
>CAZOLL010000796.1:0-1551 GCA_964580365.1 uncultured Phycisphaeraceae bacterium | reverse complement strand
GGATTTCCTTCAGGACGCCGGTCACCGCGATCACGGCGTCGGCGGCGCACAAGGACTCGATCGCCGCGCGGCGCACGGCGTCGTGATCCTCGAGCCGGCCGAGCGCCGCTTCTTCGCGCGCGAGCGGAGCGTTCACCTCGAGGAGGAGCGGCACGCCGAGCGCTCCGGCGACGTCCCTGCCGACGCGGTTGAACAGAGCATGGCGCTCGTAGACGAAGTCGGGCGCGAGCGCGCGGGCCGCGGAGACGATGCGGCGCGTCGCGATCGCGGAGTACACGCGCGCCGCGAGCGGTCGCAGGCGGTCGGGGACGAAGCGCGCGAGCCGGGCCATGCCGCCGCGCGAACCTCCCATCGAGCGATCCGGCGCGTCGTCGCGGGCGAGCCCCTCGGGCGATGCGACGAGCACGGTGTGTCCCGCGCGGCGGAACGCGTCGATCAGCTCGCGAACGTGCACCGCCTGTCCATCGGCGGCCGCGGTGCGATGGTGGTAGAGAAGTCTCATCCGCCGCCGCTCCGCGTGCGCGCCGCGCGGCTCTCGCCGATCACGCGTTCGAACAACTCGCAGAGTCCGTCGGAGGTCGTCCGCCACGACCGGCGCTCCGCGTGGGCGCGGATCGCCGCACGATCGAACGGCGCGGCGAGCGCGCGGCCGAGTGCGGCGGAGATCGAAGCCGCATCGCGGTCGCGCACGAGGAAACCCGTCACGGGCTCTTCCATCAGCTCCGGCGTGCCGTGCACCGCCGTGGCGACCACCGGCGTCCCGCACGCCATCGCCTCGAGGACGACGTTCGGCGCGCCCTCGCGGCTCGACGCGAGAACCAGGACGTCGGCGGCGGAATACACGTCGGCAAGACGTTCGTGCTCCACCGGGCCGAGGAGGCGCGCGTCGGCCGCGAGGCCGAGCCGGGCGACGTCCGCGCGCAGCCGTGCCTCCTCGGGGCCGCCCCCCGCCACGACGACGAACGGGCGGGGCTCGAGCTTCGCCGCCGCCTCCAACACGAGGTGGTGTCCCTTGCGCTCGACGAGATGGCCGACCGACGCCACGACGCGACGGTCGAGCGGAAGGCCGAGTCGCTCGCGCGCGGCACGTCGATCGACCGGCCGGAATCGCTCGGCATCGACGCCGTTCCTCAGCACGGTCACGCGGGCCGGGTCAGCGCCCGCCTTGACCGCGCATTCCGCGAGTGCGCTCGACACCGCGACGATCGCGTCGGCGCTGGAGAGCGCGAAGCGCACCGGGCCGCGGGTCGTGCGGAGCTGCGGCAGGAGGTTGACATCGGTGCCGCGCACGGTGAGCACGACCGGTAGCCGCAGCCGGTGGCGCAGCCACGCCGCCGCGTACCCATCGGGGTAGGCGTAGTGCGCGTCGATGACGTCGATCGGCGTCTCGGCGTGCAGTCGACGCACGGTGCCGCGGCAGCCGAGCCAGTAGAGGAGGCCCTGGAACGGGACGCCGATCTTCGGCGGCATCGCGTAGCGCGGCCGCTCGACCTCGAAGCCGTCCACCGTCTCTCGACGCGGCGCGTTCGCGAAGCCGCACCAGCGCGGGTC
>CAZOLL010000795.1:0-1934 GCA_964580365.1 uncultured Phycisphaeraceae bacterium | reverse complement strand
GACCGTGAGGTGCCACTCGCGGCCCACTGCGCGCGAGCGGAGCAGCCCGGGGATCGACGCCAGCTCCGGCGGAAGGAACGCGCGTTCGCTCCCGGACGGCGGCGCGAGGCGCACGAGCCGCACGCGCTCCTTCAACTCGTCCAGCCCCGATTCCACGAGCAGCCGTCCCTCCTTCATCAGGATCACGCGGTCGGCGACGCGCTCGACGTCGTGCAGCAGGTGCGTCGACAGGAGCACGGTGACGCCTTCGGAGCGGAACAGCTCGAGCACCACCTCGAGGAATTCGCGGCGCACGACCGCATCGAGGTTCGCCGCCGGCTCGTCGAGCACGAGCAGCTCGGGGTGGAACGCGAGGTTCACGACCATGCCGACCTTCCGCGACTGGCCGAGCGAGAGTTGCGACAGGTGCGCGTCGCGCTGCAGGCCGAGACGGCGCACGAGGTCTGACGCGAACGCGTCGTCCCAGCGCGGATAGAACGCGCGCGCGAACTCCAGCGTCTCCCCCACCGTCAGGCGTGGATCGAGCCCGCCACGCTCGGAGACGAACCCGATGCGGGCACGCGTCTCGACGTCGATCGCGCGCGAATCGCGGCCGAGCACGGACGCCGCGCCGCGCTCGGCGCGCAAGAGGCCGACCAGCACGCGCAGCGCGGTGGTCTTTCCCGCGCCGTTCTCGCCGAGCAACGCGGTGATCGACCCGCGCGGCACGGAGCACGAGAGGCCGGCGAGCGCCCACGTCGCGCCGAAGCCCTTCCAAACATCGTCGAACCGGACAGCCGTCTCTTCCATCGCTCACTCCTCGTGGTCGAACACGCGCTTCAGCTCGCGCTCGAACAGCTCCTTCAACTCGCGCTCGTCGAACTGCAGGCGGTGCGCCTCGGCCACCGCGTTGCGCAGGTGCTCGATCGCGCGGCGACGCCGCTCGTCCGCCTTCAGCTTTTGCCCGTCGCCGAGGACGAACGTGCCGTGCCCGCGCCGGCACTCGATGACGCCCTCCGCTTCGAGGTCGACGAACGCGCGCTGCACCGTGGTCGGGTTGATCACGAGCTCTTCCGAGAGCTGGCGCACCGAGGGCAACCGCTCCCCGCGCGCGATCGCGCCGGTCGCGACGCCGACCTTCACCTGGTCGACGAGCTGCCGCCAGATGGGGACGCCGCTGGAGGTGTTGATGCGGAACAGCACGGAGGACTGGTGTATGGGAACACCCATACACTTGGCAAGCGCCAAATCGCGGAGGACGGGCGAGGGCCCCGAGACTCGGGCCCTCGGGGCACGGGTCCGCGGGCTCTCGGGGACGGGAAGCGGGACCGGCCCTGGGCGCGAGTCTCGGGTTTCGGGCGCGACGCCGCGAAGGCGGCGGTCGCGCCTTACAGGTTGTCGAGGATGTACTTCGTCATCATCTCGTACAGGTGCCGCCTCTGCTTCGGGTTCACGACCCCATGGCGATTGCCCGGGTAGAGCATCAGGTCGAACTGCTTCCCCGCCATCTGCAGCGCGTTCACGAGCTGCAGCGTGTTGTGCATCTGCACGTTCTCGTCGATCGTGCCGTGGATCAGCAGCAACTTGCCCGACAGATTCTCCGCCGCCTTCACCACCGAGCTCGACGCGTACCCGTCCGGGTTCGTCTGCGGCAGGCCCATGTATCGCTCGGTGTAGATCGAGTCGTACAGCCGCCAGTCCGTCACCGGCGCGCCCGCGATGCCGAGCTTGTACTTCTTGCTGTGCGTCAGCAGGTAGGCGGACATGTACCCGCCGTAGCTCCACCCCCACACGCCGACGCGCGCCGGGTCCGCGAAGCCCATCGCGACGAGCGCGTCGATTCCGTCCTCCTGATCGCGCGTCTCCTGCGCACCCATGTTCTCGTGGATCTCCGCCGCGGACACGATGCCCTTGCCGGAGGCGGAGCGGTTGTCGCAGATCCACACGAGATATCC
>CAZOLL010000794.1:0-1939 GCA_964580365.1 uncultured Phycisphaeraceae bacterium | reverse complement strand
CGCGCGCCGTCGCTCGCGAGCCGGTAGAGCGCGGCTCCGGCCGGGGGACACGCGGCGGCGACCGCGCGCAGCGCGAAGCGCGCCTCCGGCGCCGCGCGCCGCGCCGCCTCGAGCAGCTCGGCCGCGCCGCGTGCGTCGCACAACGTGCGCGCGAGCTCGCTTTGCGCCGCGCGCCGGTCGGCGTCGCTCGACGCGGCGAGGCGGTCGAGAAGCGCCAACGGCGCCGATTCTCCACCGCGCGCACTCGGCATCGCGAGCGCGAGCGCGACGATCGCCGCCGCGCGGATCACCGTGCGCCCTTGAGCGCGGCGCCGGCGGCCACGCCGTTCACCGTGAGGTCGTCGACGAGGATCGGGGTCTCCGAGCGCAGCTCGAGCGCGGCGGCGCGCGGCGCGTCGTCGGTGCGGAACTGGTAGACGACCGCCCCGTCGACCCTGAGCGTGCACACGTTGGGTCGCCCCGGCATCCACTCGATCACGAAGCGGTAGCGTTCCCCGCGCTTCAGCTCGAACTCCCGCACCGGCCCGGCGCTCCGCTTCCGCGGCCGCGTCTCTCCGAGCGCCGGGTCGAACAGGTGGTCGCCGAAGTCGTCGAGATCCCCCGACCACGCGTTCACCTGGCCGGGGAACGAGCGGTCGGCGAACGAGCGGATCACGAAGCACGTCGAGAACAGCCGGACGCCGAAGAGTCCCGGGTCCGGCCCGGAGTAGGGCAACTCGACGTCGAACGAGACGCGTGCGGCGCGCTTCGACGAGATCGGCAGATCGGCGACGACGCCCGGCCGGTTGCGGAAGCGGTCGGCGGGGATCGGCTTGTCGGAGCGCTCGCCCTTCGTGATCGTCGACGACAGCCGGCCGTTCTCGACCTTCCACTCGGGGCCGGGGATCGCGAAGTCGGCGAGCTCCGCGGCGGACTCGAACGACCACGTCATCTCGACGGCGCCTTCGTCGTCGAACGCGACGCGCGCGGCCTTGCCGGTGGTCACGGCCTCACGGCGCGCGATGACGTCGCGGCGGCGCTTCACGTCCGCCGCCGCGGCGGTGAACTCGTCGCGCCGCGCCTCGACCGACGGCAGGCGCTTCAGCCGCGGATCGTTCAGGAGGTGAGCGAGCGCGGCGTCGATGCCGTCGAGGTCTCCGTCGTGACGCGCGGCGTCGAACCGCGCGAGCCACTCGGATGCCTCGACCTGGCGATCGCTCTCCGCGCGAGCGGCGACCGCGCGGCGTTCTTCGCGGCGGCGAGCGCCGTCCGTGCGCCGGCGTCACCGATCGTCGTTGCCCAGCGCGACGCCGCCTCGAGGTCGCCCGCAAACCACGCGAGCAGCGCGGGCGCGGCGCTCGAGGGGTCGGGGCGGCCGAGCTCGATCCACGCGTCGGGAGCCAGGTCGGCGAACGCGACGCGAGCGGACGGTGCGTCGAACACGACCTCGCGACGATCTGCGTCGACGGCACGCAGAGTCCCCTTCACGGCGCCGGTGCGCGTCTTCAGCTTGACGGGCTGGCCGACCTGGCCGCGCAGCGTCGCGAGCGCACGCTCTTCGGCGGCACGGCACTCCGGCGCCGCGGCCACCAGCGTCGCGAGCCACGGATCGAGCACGGGCCCGTTGCCGAGCGCCGCGGTCGACTCGGCCAGCCGGGCGAACTCCGCGTGGTCGAACTTCGCCTCGATGTCCGGGAGCGCCGCCGACTCGACGGCCCGGCGAGCATCGATCGCGCGCTCGCGCCCGTCGTCCACGGCGCGAGCGGCGCGCGCGGCAAGCGCGGCGGCGAGCGGCCCGCGTGCGCCGCCGGGACCGGACTCGCCGGGGAACTCCGATCGCGGCCGTCCCAAGAGCGCTCGGACCGACTCCTCGAGGGAGCGCTCGGCCGAAGCTCGCGCGTCGTCCGCGTCGAACGGCCACGCGGGCGCGGCATCCGATTCGATCGAGGCCTGTGCGATC
>CAZOLL010000793.1:0-1941 GCA_964580365.1 uncultured Phycisphaeraceae bacterium | reverse complement strand
CGACCGCGCCGGCGCCCGAAGAGGCGGTCGACCCGCGAACCCACGCGGATGCGCGTGCGGCGGCGGCGAGTGACGCCGCGTCGCGCGTGCTCGAGTTCGCGCGCGGGCTGCCGGTCGAGTACCGCGAGCCGCTCCTCCTGAAATGCCTCGAAGGGTTGTCGCAGCGCGCGATCGCCGACGCGCTCGACCTGCCGGAGACGACGATCGAGACGCGCCTCGTCCGCGCGCGCGCGATGCTGCGCGCCGAGGTCGAGAAGCACGAGGTCGCGTTGCCGATCCGCGTCGCCGAACGGAGCCGACCATGACCGACGACAAGACCGACGAGCTGCTCGCGCGCGCTCTCAAGCGCGAAGTCGCCGTGGCCGATCGCGTCGAGCTGCCCGTGCGCTCGACGCCGCGTCTCGTTCCGCTTCTGCAGTGGTCCGGCTGGCTCGCGGCCGGGTTGCTCGCGACGGTGATGTGGACGGACCGCGCGAAGAGCGGCGAAGCTTCGTCCACGCCGCCGGCGTCCGTCGCGTCGGAAGGCGACGCGAGGACGCCCGACACCGAGCTCGTCTCGACCGGCGCGCCGTCGTTCGCCGTCGGCGAGCTGCCCGCGATGATGATCGAGTCTCGCCCCGCCCCCGGCGGCGGCTACGACGTGCTGCTCATGCGCCGCACGCTCGAGCGCGCGCACGTCTCCGAGCTCGTGCAGCTCGCGGAAGACGAACACGGCAACGCCACCGATCTCCCCATCCCCGCGGCCGCGACCTACGCGACCGAGGGGATGTGAACCGAATTCGAAACTCGCTGCGGAGTCCGACCATGCGCACGATCCCGTTCGCTCTTTCGTTCCTCGCCCTCGTCGCCGGCGCGTCGTCGCCCGCGCGCGCCGCGATCTGTTCCGTGCAGGAGATGATCCAGGAGAAGAAGCCGGTCGTCATCGGCATCAACGTCGGCGAGGTGGGGGATGCCCTCGCCGCGCAGCTCGGCGTCGATTCCGACAAGGCGATCCTCGTCGCCGACGTCACGGACGGGATGCCGGCCGCGAAGGCGGGGATGAAGCGCTTCGACGTGATTACCGCCGTCGACGGCCAGCCGATCGGCGACCGCGGCGGGCTGCGCTCCGCGCTCTCGCAGAAGTCGGCGGGCGACGTGATCACCGTCACGGTCGCGCGCGGCGGCCGGTCGCTCGACCTTTCGATGAACGTCGTCGAAGCGCAGCCGAGCGAGATGGGAACTCTCTTGAGCCGCCTCGCCGCGGGCGCGAACGACGCCGACGCGAAGCAGCTCGCCGAGCTCGCGCTCCTGCGCCAGCACGCCGTCGCGCGGGGCGCGAACGATGCGGCGATCGCGGAGAAGAAACTGGCGCTCCTCGCGCAGAAGCGTGACCACGATACGGCCTCGAAGCTCCTCGCCGAGAGGGTGGCCGCCGGCGTCAAGGACGAGATCGCGCAGACGTACGAAGCCGAGCGTCGCGCCTACGAGGCCGCGGTCGCGCAGAGCATGAGCCGCGTCGACGAGGCGAAGCATCAGCTCGAGGCGGCGCGCGCGATGGCGGAAGCGGAGGTGCAGCGCGCGTTGCTCCAGGCGAACCAGAACACGGAGCTGACCGAAGCGCAGAAGAAGGCGGTCGAAGCGTCGGTCGCGTCGTCGATGGAAGCGGTGAAGAAGTCGCTCGCCACCGCCGAACGGCGCCTCGCGTGGCCGCAGGTCCAGCTGCGCGCCGGCGAAGACGGCAAGTGGCGCGGGCTCGTCGAGCAGACGAAAGAGCGGTACCTCGCCGGTGCCAACGAGGCGGCGGCCAAGGCGGATGCCGAGGCTGCGCGGAAGGCGGCGGTCGAAGCCGCGGAAGTTGCGCGGCGCGCAGCGCGGGCTGCCGCGGGCGGCGGCGGCGCCAATCTCTATGGCGTTGAGCAGCGGCTCGGCGCGATCGAGGAGCGGCTGGCGCGCATCGAGAAG
>CAZOLL010000792.1:0-1943 GCA_964580365.1 uncultured Phycisphaeraceae bacterium | reverse complement strand
CCGGCACGCGGCCCTGCGACGCGGTCGCGTAGAGCCCGGCCGGGAGCGCGATGATGCGCCGCTCGACGACGGCGCGCAGCTTCGCGAGCGACGGCTCGCCGAGGAGCACCCGCTCCGACGCGCCGCCGCGGTCGCCCGACGCGCCCATCGGCGCATTCAACGGCGCGCTCACGACGATCACGTCGGGGTCGAACGCGAGCAGCCGCTCGAACGTGCACGGGACGTGACCGCTCTCGCCGTCCTCCGCGAGCGCGTTCTCCAGCCCGGCGGCGCGGAGGATCGAGTCGAGGGTCGTCCTCTTCCCGGCGCTGAATCCTTCTGACCCGAAGTTCGCGTAGCACACCGCGCGCAGCGGCGGACCGGCGCCCGCGGCATCGCGCAGGCGCTTCACGCGCACGTCGGCGTCGGCGAGCACCGCGCGCGCGGCGGTCTCCGCGCCGACGGCTCGTGCGACGAGTTCGAGCGCCGGCGCGATGTCGTCGAACTCGACGACGTCGGGCACGACGAGCACGGGGATGCCGGCGTCCGCGAGCCGCGCGCGCGTGTCGACCGACTGCCACGGGTCGGCCACCACGAGGTCCGGCACGAGCGCGAGGATCGGCTCGGCGCCGTACACGTCGAATCGGGGATGCTGAGCGAACGCTTCGCCGGCGACGCCGAGCGTCGTGTACTCGAACGCCTGCTCCGGCAGCGCGACGACGCGCGACGGGTCGACCAGCGCCGCGACGAAGTCGATCGCGCGCGCGCTCGCGGGGACGATCCGCACCGGCGGTGCGGCGATCGTCACGTCGCGTCCGTCGGCGCCGCGCACCGTGCGGGGGAAGGCGCCGGCCGAAACGGGAGGGAGAGCGGGAGCGCTCCCGGGAGCGGAAACGGGCGCGTGGTCGTCGCAGGCGGGGGCTGCGAGCAGAGTGAAGAAGCAGAGAAAGGGGGCGGGACGCGGATCGCGCACGGGGGCACCTTGCGACCGAAGGTCTTCGAACCCCCGCGCGGGCATTCCGACTCGCCGCGTCGCGCGGCTCACGGTTGCGGGCCAGCCCCGGAATCACACCGGGTTCCCCCGCGCGGGAGGCGCGGCGCGAAGGCGCGCCGCGCGCGGACGACTCTCGCGGACCGCGCGGCCGGTGTCAACGCCGCGGGGCGCGCACAAAAGCGGATCGCCCCGGCGCGTCTTGCCGACGCGCCGGGGCGGTCCATGAATACACTCGAAACTCGCTCGATCGAGCGGGCCGCGATCAGGGGTGCTGGTCGCCGCCGTACGCGCCGCCGACGGAGCCCGTCGCGGGGCTGTGGCGCGGCTCGTACTCCCACTCGCTGCCCTCGACCTCCTCGTTGTGTCCGTAGGTCGTCGGCCAGATCGTCGGCCAGATCGAGTAGTCGCTGTGGCGGTAGCGGCCGGTCTTGTCGTCGTAGAGCGACACGCGGGTGTCGTCGTCGGCGACGTCCGTGCCGATGTCCCACGGCATGTGGTTGCCGGAGACCTGCGCCGGGTTCGGGTAGTTGCCGAGGAGGCCGAAGACGAAGTCGACCGCCTCGTACGGGCTCACGTTCAGGTCGAAGCCGAGCGCGATGAGGTGCGCGGAGAGTCCGATGTCGGCCCAGTGGTAGTTGTTGTCGAGGTCGATGTCGTAACCCTCGGCGTCGAGGTACTTCTCGCGGAGCGGCGCGGTGCCGCAGCACGGCACGCGCTCGTTGCTCGCCCAGTAGTTCTGGATGCCGAGGAGCGCGAAGCCGCCCTCGTGCTTCTCCTCGCGCCAGGTGCCGACGCCGCGGCCGAGCATGCCGGTCGTGTACCCGGCCCAGCTGCCGCCGCCGATTTCGGCGTACTTCGTCACGCGCGCGTTGGCGTGGACGAGCAGCGGGCCCGCCTTTCCGGCGCCGACGCCGATCGTGAAGATGTCCATGAAGTCCTTGCCGCAGTCGGCGAGGTAGGACTTGAGCTG
>CAZOLL010000791.1:0-1947 GCA_964580365.1 uncultured Phycisphaeraceae bacterium | reverse complement strand
GGCGATCGAGGCGCTCTGCGTGAGGAAGCTCGACGGTGGGGACGTCCGTCCCAAGATCGTCGCCTCGACCGCCACGGTCCGCCGTGCGCAAGACCAGATCCACGCGCTCTTCGCGCGTCCCATCACGCGGGTGTTTCCCCCGCCCGGCCCGGATCGCCGGGACTCGTTCTTCGCCGAGACGGTTCCAGTCTCGCAGGTTCCGGCCCGCCTCTACCTGGGGATCGCTTCCCAGGGGCGGAACCCGAAGGTCGTGATGCGCAAGGTGTGGCTCGCGCTCATGGGTGCCGCCGAGCGCGCCTACCGGGACGCGGGTGGGAACAGCAACGCACAGAACCCGGCCGACCCGTACATGACCGTGCTCGGCTACTTCAACAGCTTGCGGGAGCTGGGCGGGGCACGGCGGATTCTCGAGGAAGAGGTCCAGAACACGGTCAAGGCTTACGGCGCGCGGAAGCGCGTCGGCGAGGACCGCGGCCTCTTCCACGACCGGAAGAAGTTCTCCGAGGTGGTCGAGCTCACCTCACGGGTGCCCACGAACAAGGTCGCCGAGGCGCGCCGCCGCCTCGAGTGCTCGTTCGCCGACGAGAAGCAGCGCGTGGACTGCGCGATCGCCACCAACATGATCTCGGTGGGTCTCGACATCCCGAGACTCGGGCTCATGATCGTGCTCGGTCAGCCGAAGACGCACGCCGAGTACATCCAGGCGACGAGCCGGGTCGGTCGCGATGACAAGCGGCCGGGTCTGGTCGTCACGGTGCTCAACATCCACAAGCCGCGGGACCGATCTCACTACGAGCGCTTTCGGCACTACCACGAGACCTTCTACCGTTCGGTGGAGGTGGCGAGCGTCACGCCGTTCTCGGCCCGTGCACTCGACCGGGGCTTCGCCGGTTCGCTGGTGGGGCTGGCTCGCCACATCGAGAGGGCGCTGACTCCCGCGCTGGGGGCCGAGCAGATCGCGAGCGTTCGACCGGCACTCGAGCGCCGACTGCTCGATGTCTTCCTCGAGCGAGTGAATGAGCAGCCGCTCGCGGACGAAGCGGAGCGCGCAGAACGCCTGCGCAGCGTCCAGAACCGCGTTGTGGATCTGCTGGACTCCTGGCGGAAGGTGTTCGAGGACTACCAGAAGGACGGCGTTGAGTTGCAGTACCAGAAGTACGAGCTCAAGCAGCCGAAGCCGCTCCTTCGAGAGATCCTCGACACGGAGTTCGAGTCCGAGCACCACAGGAAGTTCCGCGCCAACCGGTCGCTACGCGACGTCGAGCCCGACGTGAACCTGTTCTTGTCGGACCTGAGCGGCATGAGCGTCGGGGATCGCGAATGAGTCGCAAGGCCCACGGGCAGATCCGACGCGGCCAGGTGATCACCACCTACGGCCCTGGGGCACTGATCGACCTGCCGAGGCACTCCGCGATCGTCGCGGGCCTCGACAAGTGGCCGAAGACGAGCGACCTGGAGGAGATCGTCGAGCCGCGGCTCGCACAGAAGCTCCAGCTCATGACGGGCGTCACGGCGCCGAAGCTGTTCGCGCCACCCGCCGACTCGAACGACCCCAGAGAGTCGGCGAAGGGTATCGGTGCATGGCGCTTCCCCGAATGGTTCGTGGTCCAGGAGCAAGGGAGCACGGACGACCGCGAACGATCGCGACGTCTCGTCCATCGGAAGGCACTCGATGAGAAGGGACGGTTCGACGGCCGCCAGGTGGTCGCCACTCGGTTCGTGCGCGCGTGCCCGAGGGGACATGTAGACGACGTGGACTGGCGGCGCTTCATCCACGAAGCCGGGGATGCCTGCCGGCGACAGGTCTGGCTCGACGAGCGAGGCACGAGCGGTGACCTCATCGACCTGGTCGTGCGCTGCGAGTGTGGGAAATCCCGTGGTCTCTACGAGGCGACCCAGGTCGAGCTGAACCTCCTCGGTACGTGCCGTGGGACGCGGCCGTGGCTT
>CAZOLL010000790.1:0-1950 GCA_964580365.1 uncultured Phycisphaeraceae bacterium | reverse complement strand
GCGGCGAGGGGCTCACGTGACGGTCGCGCGGCGCATCCTCGCCAACCTCGACTGCGAGGACGAGTGGGCCGGGCGTCTCGGCGCGCGCGGCAAGGGCCGGCGCCAAGCGGCCGTGCTCGGCACGCTCCTGCGCGCCGCCGCACGCGAAGACGACGTGCTGTGGACGCTCGCGCCGGTCGACCCGTCGATCGTGCCGGATGTCCCCGGCCTCCCGCGGCCGCGGCTCGAGTCGGGCCCGATCGCGCGGTTGCCATCGGCTTCGTCGACGCTCGCGTGGGGCGCGACGCGGGGCTCGGCGTCGCGCGATCGCCACGGCATCCCGCGCGCGGTCGAGATCGACGCGACGCGGCCGCTGCACGAACTCGCCTGGGCGTTCCCCCCTTCGCATCCCGCGGTCGCCGCGCGCGTCAACCGTCGCGACTTCTGCCTCGACGTCGCGCGATCGCTCGGCGTCGCGCTGCCGGGCGCCGCGTGGGTCGACTCGGTCGCCGCGCTCGACGCGTGCGCGGCCGCGTTCGACGGCCGCTTCGTGCTCAAGGGCGCGCTGTCCGCGGCCGGCCGCGAGCGGATGCTCCTCGATCGTGCACAGCTCGAAGCCGCCCCGACGCGCGCCCGCGCCGAGGCGCTGCTCGCGAAGAACGGCGCGTTGCTCGCCGAGCCGTGGCTCGACCGCGTCGACGACTTCGGCGCGCTCGCGTTCGTGGACGATCGAGCGGTGCATCCGATCGGAACGCACCGCCAGGTGGTCGCGGCGCCGCTCGGCGCCTTTCGCGGCATCGAGCTGGCACGCGCCGGTCGCGACCATCCGGATCTCGCCGAGCCCGAGCGCCGGTCGCTCGGCACGGGGGTGGAGTCGGTCGGTGCGCGCCTGCGCGACGCGGGCTACCGCGGGCCGGTCGGCGTCGACGCGGGGCGCTGGCGCGGATCGGACGGTGAGGTGCACCTGAACCCGCTCGGCGAGGTGAACGCCCGGCTCACGATGGGATTCGTCGCGCGGATGCTGCTCGAGCGCATCCCGCCAGCCGCGCTGCCAGGAGTGCGGATCACCCTGCGCGTCGGTGCGTCCTCCGATCGCTCCGATCGCTCCGATCGCCCCGGTCGCCCGGCCGCCGGCCTCTTGCTCGTCGCGGATGCGCCGGACGGCGCCGCGGCGTGGATCGAATCCGGCGCGTGAAGCTCGCTGTTCCCTCGGACGGGCGGCGTGCGGTTGAATGTCGGTCCGTCCCGTGGGAGTTCCGAACATGTCGCTGATTCGCCCCGCTGCCGCTCTCGTCGCGTGCATCGCTCTGCAAGGCGCCGCGCTGTGCGGCCCGCCCGTCACGCTCACGCCCGCGGAGACCCGCGCGGTCGCCGAGCGGCTCGCCGTCGAGCGGTTCGACGTGGTGAAGGTCGATCTCCCCGCCGTTCTTTCGCGCGGACTCGACGTCGTGATCGACACGCCGGGCGGTCCGTTGGCGCTTGCGCTCGACCGGCGTTCGGTGCGCTCGGAGGACTTCCGCCTCCTGATCGAAGGCGCCGGCGGCGCGGTCGTCGCCGCGCCGTCCGCTCCCGTGAAGACCTACCGCGGCGAGACGTTCGCCTCCGGCGATCCATCGCTGCAGGGCGCGCCGACCGCCGCGTCGATCACCGAGCGCGGGATCGACGCCCTCGTGCTCGGGGCGACCGGCCCCGCGCTCGCCATCCAGCCGCTGTCGAGCGTGCTCCCCGACGCTGATCCTTCGATCCACGTGATCTACCGCCCGAGCGACGTCACCGTGCACTTGCCGTGCGCGACGCCCGGCGCGGCGGCCGTGCCGGAGCCGGACGACGGCATCCTCGCGGCGTCGAGCGGGCTGAAGCTCTGCGAGATCGCGCTCGAAGGCGACGTGGCGTACGTCACCGCGATGGGCGGCGCGGTCCCCGCGCAGGCCGACGCCGAGGCGGTCCTCAACGCGGCGACGCTGATCTACG
>CAZOLL010000789.1:0-1952 GCA_964580365.1 uncultured Phycisphaeraceae bacterium | reverse complement strand
TTCGGCACGAAGTAGGCGCGCGGACGCGTGACGGTGAGCGTCGGCGCGTAGCGGTCGAGGAACGTGACCTCGTAGTCCTTCGGCGCGAGCTCCGGCGGCGGCGGACCCGGCGACACGTCGTCGTTCGCGAAGCCGAGGATCGTCGCCTTCTCCGGCGCGGGCGCGAGCTCGAAGCGGATGCCGACCGCGTCGCCTCCGGTCCTGCCCGCGGCGATCGCGTCGGCCGCGCCGCGCGCCTTCATCTCCCGCAGCGAGTCGGCGTGGTCGACGCAGTACGCGAGGCACTCGCGGACGAACTCGAGCGTGCCGTACACGCGCTCCTCGAAGCTCGCGTAGGAGTACGCCTCCGAAAGGATCGACGGCGTCGCGCGCAGGCCGTGGTAGTTGCCGCCGAAGCGCGGCTCGTGCGAGTAGTTCGCCCACGTGGTGTGGGCGTCGTCGAAGTTGCCGTAGAAGAAGGTGCGGTACCCGGTCCGCGCGAGGAGCCGCGCGCCGATCTCCGGCAGCGCGACGTCGCGCATCCACTCGCGCGGCGCGCGCGCGCCCGCCGGGTTCAGCGGCGCGGCGTACGTCACGAGGTAGCGGTGGAACGAGCCGTTCGTCGTGTGCGTGTCGATCACGACGTCCGGGTCCCACTCGTCGAGGAAGCGCACCATCGCGTTCGACTCGGGCGCCTCGAGCTTCATGTAGTCGCGGTTGAGGTCGAGCCCCTTCGCGTTCGAGCGCCGGCCCATGCCGTCGACCGGACCGTTCTGGCCGGGCCGGTTCTTCGCGTTGGTGTCGAAGCGCTCGTTTCCGTCGGCGTTGTAGATCGGCGCGAACACGAGCACGGCGCGCGAGAGCAGCGAGCGATGGTCTGGACGCTCTGGGTCGAGCACGAGCTCGCGCGCGAGCATCGGCAGCGCTTCCTTGCCGCACACCTCGCCGGCGTGGATGTCACCGAACGCGAACAAGACGAGCTTCCCGCGCGCGCGCGCGGAGCGCACCTGTTCCAACGTGCTGACCGGCGGATCCGAGAGGACAAGGAGCGGCAGCTCACGGCCTTCGCCGGAGGTGCCCAGCGTGCCGCGCCGCGCGAGCGGCGAACACGCGACCAGCCGATCGACGAGCGCGACGACGTCCGCGTGGCGCGCCGTCGCGCGGAACCCGGACGTCTCCGCGACCGTGAGCAGTTCCTTCGGCGGCGGGTCGGTCGGAAGGCGCACCGTGCACGCGGAGAGCGACGTGACGACCGCGAGCGCGAGCGTGATCGACGGAGCTTGCAACATGCCGCGTGTCTTACGGGTTTCGCGCCGAGCGCGCAAACTCCGGCGCCGATACACTGCGCCGCCCGATGCGAGGACTCTTCAGCGCTCTCGAATTCCTGCCGTTCTGGGCCCGGCTCGTCGTCGGCGCCGGCGTGACGCTGACGCTCGCGTCCCTCCTGCTCTGCACTCTGTGGTTCGCCGCGACGCGCGCGTTGGGCGTGCGGCGCCCGCGGTTCTGGCCCCGCGTCGGTCGCGCGCACCTCTACCTCGTGCCGGTGTTCTTCCTCGTCGGCGAGCCGATCCTCGTCGCGTCGTTCGCGACGCACTACGAGACGCGCGGCGACGAGATCGGCTACCGCGGCCCTCGCCTCGACGCGTCCGGCGCGATCGTCCCGCAGAGTCGCACGTCGCTGCGCGACGAGCGCTCGGGCGATGCCTCCGTCGACGCCGCTCAGCTCGCCGCCGCCGAAGCGCGAGCGGTTCGCTTCCCGGCGAGCGACGGCGTCGAGCTGCGCGCTTTCCACGTCGCGGCGCGCGCAACGCCGGCGCGCTTCGCCGTGGTCCTCGCTCACGGACTGTTTCGCGGCGCGCTCGAGATCGAGCCCGTCGGCGCGATGTTTCGCGAGCTCGGCGGGGAGATCCTTCTGCTCGAGCTGCGCAACCACGGCAAGAGCGGGCGCTCGCGGCCGACGTTCGGCCTCGACG
>CAZOLL010000788.1:0-1952 GCA_964580365.1 uncultured Phycisphaeraceae bacterium | reverse complement strand
GGACCGACCTGCCCCTCCTTCTTCTCGTCCACCGCGTCGAAGAGCAGGTCTTCTCGGAACGGCTCGCCGACGAACTCGCAGGCGCGGCGGATCTCCGCGCGCGCGTCGCCCGTGAGCGTCTCGTAGCGGACGACGCGGCACGACTCGGGGTGGCGCGCCGCGTGGTCGAGCATGGTCGCGGTCCACTGCGCGAAGCGCTCGCCGAACAGCTTCGGCTTGATCTTCAGCCACTCGTGGCGCGGCTGCAGGCGATCCTTCTTCACGTGCTCCGCGAGCTTCTTCCTGTAGGAGCTGTACACGTCGAGCGGGTGGCGCACGCACATCAGCACGCGGCTCGCGGGGAACGCCGCGCGGATCTCGTCGAGGTGGTACATGTGCCGCGGCGTCTTCTCGATCGCGCGCCGGCCGCCGTTCGCGGCGAGCCCGACGCCGAAGAACAGGCGCACGAGGTGGTCGTGTCGCGAGGCGAGAAAACGCACCAGCGCCTCGCTCGCGCCGTCCGCCGCCGACAGCGCGGGCGCCGACGCGCGCGCCGCCCGCGCGAGGGTCTCGAGACGCGCGGCCGCGGCCACGTCCTCGTTCAGGTAGCGGAAGATGCGCTCGGAGCCGGGCGCGCGGGGGGACAGCACGCGCTCCGGCTCGACGAACACGCGCGTCTCGACGTTCGAGCCCGGCGCGGCGGCGAACGCCGGGAGCCGCGCGAGCGTGTTGCGGAGGACGGTCGTGCCGCTGCGCGGCACTCCCAGCACGAACACCGCCGGGTGCGCCTTCATCCGCTCGGAGAGTTCACGCCACGAATCCATGAGCGTCACGAGGGTAGCAGGCGGATTGATAAAACCGTTCCCGCGATGAACGCGCTGCCGGATCAACCGCGCCTCGAGCGCATGCGGATCAACTTCTCGTGGATCCTGAAGCTGCGTTGGCTCGCGGCGGCGGGGCAGCTCGCGACGATCGCGCTCGTGCGCTGGATCCTGCGCGTCGAGCTCCCGCTGTTCGGGTTGTTCGCGATCCTCGCGTTCGAGGCGCTGTCGAACACCGCGCTCGAGGGTTGGTTCCGCGGCGTGTTCCGGCGCGGCGAGAGCGCGCCGTCGGCGCCGCGCCTCGAGGTCGCGCTCGGCACCGTGATGATGGTCGACGTCCTCTTGTTGACCGCGCTGCTCTACCTCACCGGCGGCCCGACCAATCCGTTCGCCGTGTTCTTCCTCGTGAACATCGTGCTGTCGGCGGTCGTTCTCAGCCCGCGCTGGACCGCCGCGATCAGCGGACTCGGCCTGCTCTGCTTCGTCGCGCTGTTCCACTTCCACCTGCCGCTGCCCGAGCTCGACCACATGGACTACGCGCCCGCACACGGCGACCCGCGCGACTTCACGGGGCGAATGTCGTTGTTCTTGAAGGGCTGGGTCGCGGCATTCTGCACCGCGGCCGCCGTGATCGCGGCGTTCGTCACGCGCGTCACCGGCGAGCTGCGCCGCCGCGAGCAGGAGCTGTCCGAAGAGAAACGCCGCCAGTCGGAGCGCTCGCACCTCGAATCGCTGGCGACGCTCGCGGCCGGCGCCGCGCACGAGCTGTCGACACCGCTCTCCACGATCGCTCTGGTCGCGCGCGAGCTCGAGCTGGCGCTCACGCGCCGTCTGTCGGACGGCGAAGAGGTCGAGGACGCGCGGCTCATCCGGCGCGAGGTGGCGCGTTGCCGCGCGATCCTCGACCAGATGGCGGCCGACGCCGGTCAGAGCGCCGGCGAGGAGTTCGCGGCGTTCACGATCGGAGCCGTCCTCGACCGCGCGCTCTCGAACCTCGCGGGGGCCGACCGCGTCGACCTCGCGGTCGCCGGTTCCGAATGCGAACGGCCCATGAACGTCCCCGGCAAGGCGCTCGCGCTCGCGCTGCGGCAGGTCGTGAAGAACGCGCTCGATGCGTCGGCCGCTCCGCTGCGCGTGGAGGTTCGCGTCGAC
>CAZOLL010000787.1:0-1956 GCA_964580365.1 uncultured Phycisphaeraceae bacterium | reverse complement strand
CGGGAGTCCGAGCGCGCCGCGTGCGACGTCGCCGAGCGACGGCGCGCCGCCGCCCCCGCCCTCGCCGCCGGACAGCCCGAGGAGCGAGCCGACGCCGGGGATCGCGCCGAGCGTCTTGAAGATCGCGAACTTCGCCAGGATCGCCGCGACGCCGGACAGGACCTCGGCGGACCACTCGCGAAACGTCGTGCGCCCGCGGATGAAGACGTCGACGAGCCCGTCCGAGAGCGCGGTCGTCAGGTCGCGCCCCACCTCCACGCCGAGGTCGCGGAGCGTGTCGAGCTGGTCGGCTGTGTCGCGGAATCCCTGGCGCAGCCCGCCGAAGAAGTCGTCCGGGTCCGTGACCGTCAGGCCGCGGAGCATGTCGTCGAGCTTCTTCTTGTCCTTGTCGATCGCGTCGCCGAGCTGCGGGAACTGCGCGCGCAGCTTCTCGAGCTCGCCCTGCGCTTCGGCGATGCGCTGCCGGAACGCGATGATCGCCGCGTTCTGCCGCTCGATGGCCTCCGACGGACCGATCGCACCGGTCTTCTGCAGGTCGGAGAGGTCCTGGATCGTCCGGTCGAGGTCGCCGCGCGCGGTCTGCGCGCGCTCGACGACGACGGCCGCCGACTTCGCCTGCGCGGCCGTCACGCGCTCGGTCGCGGCAGCGGTCTCGCTGGCAAGCTCGGCGCGTTCGCGTTCGAGCCGCGCGAGGCGCTGCGCGATCTCGGCCTGCTCGCCGGTGGCGTCGAGCAGGTCGTCCTGCGCCTGCCTCTCGTCCTCGAGCGACGTCGCGACGAGCTGGATCTGCGCGAGCTGCTCCTTGATCTCGTCGACGCGACGCTCGGCGATGCGGAGGTCGGCGTTTCCCTGCTCGATCGCGCCGTCGAGGAGGTCCTGCTTCCGCTGGAGTCCCGGCAGCTCGACCTCGGCGAGCAGCTCCGCGCCACGCTGCGCGGTGATGGTGCCCGACTCGACGCCGACGTTGATCGCGTCGGTGAAGAGCTTCTGCACCGGGCCGCGCATCTCCTCGTCGAGCGTGCGCGTCAGCTCGCGCAGCGCCTCGGGCGTGACCTTCCCGATGTCGAGCGAGAGCTTGATCGCCGCGCCGACGCCGGACAACCGCTCGACGTCGGACGCGGCGGCACCGATCTGCGCGCGGAACACGCGGAGGTTCTGCGCGCGCTTCTCGTCCGCGCGCTCCTGCGCAGCCGACTGCTTCTCGATCTCCTCGAGCCGCGACTCGCCGAGCGCCTTGCTCTCCTCGGCGTCGATCTCCTCGAGCTTCTTGCGGAGCTCCTCGCTCGCACCGGCCGCATCCTTCTGCGCGCCGGCGAACTTCGCGACCGATTCAGCCGCGTCGAGCATCTCCTTCGCTTGCTTGCGCGCCTCCTCGATCGTGATGCCTGTCTGGTCGGCGAGCTGCTGCGCGACCTCTTCGAAATTCTCGGCCGCGGCCGCTGCCGGATCGCGCTCGACGAAGACCTTGTTCAGCAGCGAAAGGAATCCGCCGGCCTTCTCCCCGAGCCGCTCGATGTTCCCGAGCGTGAGGTCGAAGAATGCCGCCATCGGGTCGAACAGCAGGACTTTCAGCGAGACGAAGAGGCGCTGCAGCCCGAACTTCGCGCGCACGAACAGCTCGTCGAGCGACACCGACCCGTCCGCGATGCCGGAGAACAGCTCGCCGATGCGCGAAACGGCGGACTCGATCCCAGCGAACGCACCGACGCCGCGCAGCACGCCGGCCGCGAACGCGGCGACGGCCACTCCGACCGGGCCGAGTGCGACGGCGATTCCGGCGATCTTCAGGCCGATCGACGCGAGCCCACCGACGATCGCGGTGATCGGCGCGAGCACCGACGACACGAGGAATCCGCCGACCGTCTTCAGGACCGAGAACGAGGCGAGTCCGCCGAGCACCTTCAGGATCGCGCCGCTGAACCTCTCCACGAACTGCAGCAGCACCTTGAACGTGTC
>CAZOLL010000786.1:0-1975 GCA_964580365.1 uncultured Phycisphaeraceae bacterium | reverse complement strand
CGCCGCCGAAGCCGCGCGACCCGACGACATCGAAGCCGGCCCGTGCGCGCAAGGCCGCCGATTCGTCCGCGGCCCGCCGATTCGTCGCGAAGAGCGGCGCCGAGATCCTGGTCGGCAAGAGCGGCGCCGAGAACGACGCGCTGACCTTCCGCGTCGCGCGCAGCCACGACGTCTGGCTGCACCTCGAGGGCGCCGCCGGCTCGCACGTCGTGATCCGCGTCGCGAAAGAGAAGACGGCGTCGCTGGACGACCTCGTCGACGCGGCGTTGCTCGCCGTCCACTTCTCGAAGCGCCGCGGCGCGGCGCGCGCCGAGGTGCTCTACACGCCGAGGAAGTTCGTCCGGAAGCCCCGTGGCGCCGCCGCGGGCGCGGTCGTCGTCGAGCGCAAGAAGACCCTCGTCGTCTCGCGCGACCAGGACCGCCTCGAACGCCTCCTGGCGACCGCCGATCCCCGTTCCGCGTGACCGCCCGGGGGACCCTCGGATACAGTGGCCCGCCCCGTTCGCATCGAGTCCCAGGTCGTTTCCGTGTCCGCAGCAGGAGTCCCCGCATGAGCGCCGTCCCGGGCCGCATCTTCGCCCTCGCCCTTGCGGCGATGACGTTCACCGCCGCCTGCAACTCGCTCACGCCGGAGGACGAGATCCGGCTCGCGAACTTCAAGCAGAACAGCAAGCGGTTCTACGACGACGGCGACTTCCGCCGCGCGGTCGACCAGTGCCGGAAGGGCCTCGCGATCGAGCCGGAGGACCAGTCGCTGCGCCAGGTGCTCGGCTACTCGCTCCTGCGTCAGGACCGCCCCACCGAAGTCGCCGAATCGGTCGCCGTTTTCGAGAAGCTGATCGACGACGAGAGCGACTTCGACTTCCGCAACCACCTCGGCCTCGGCGAGGCGCAGCTCAAGCTCGCGCAGTTCTGGGACCGCCAGCGCGAGATGATCGTCGCGGACGAGAAGCTCACGCCCGAAGACCGCGAGGCGAAGCTCGCGCGCGGCGCGGAGGCAAGGCAGAAGGCGTTCGCCGCCGCCGAGGAAGCGCTCACCGGCGTGCTCGACACGCCCCGCGGAAAGAACGACACCGACGCGCAGAACGCGCTCGCGCGGCTCTACGCGACGCAAGGTCGCTGGGAAGAAGCTGCGGACGTCCTGCGCAACCTCTCCGCCACGCTCGAGAACAGCATCCACCTCCGCGAGGAGCAGGTGTCGACCGCGACGCTGCCCCCCGACAAAAAGGACTTGTTCGAGAAGACGCTGAAGCGCCTGAAGGACCAGCGCATCGACGCGCTCGGGCTGCTCGCGACCATGTCCGCGAAGATGTCGCGCTGGGAGGAGGCGGTCTCGGTCTACGCGCGCCTCGAGAGCGAACAGAGCATGCGGCCCGCCGACTACTACAACCGCGGTGTCGCCTATGAGCAGCTCGGCGCCCGCGACGCGGCGATCGCCGACTTCGAGCAGTTCCTGCGCAAGGCGGCGCAGCGCAACATCCCCTACTCCGACATCGGCACGCGCGTCAGTGACGCGATGGACCGCATCGCGAAGCTGAAGACCGCGCCGCAGACGGCCGCCGCGCCCACCGCGACCGCGCCCGCTCCGGAGCCGATCGCAACGTGGCCGCAGGAGCCGGAGCCGGCGGATGACGCCGGCGGAGATCCGTGACGGACGGCGCGCCGCGTTCGCGCCGGCGGTTCGGGCGCGACCTGCGCGTGCGCCGGCGGGCCGAGTTCGATCGCGCGTTCGCCGCCGGCCTGCGCGCGTCCGCGAGGGAAGCTTTGCTCGTCGCCGCACCCAACGACGTCCAGGTCACGCGGCTCGGCGTGTCGGTCGGCCGCAAGTTCGGCAACGCGCCGAAACGCAACCGCGCGAAGCGGTTGCTCCGCGAAGCGTTCCGCGCCGAGCGCGAGCGTCTGCCGCCGGGCCTCGACCTCATCGTCGTCCCGCGCACGGGCTTTCCCGACCGGCTCGACGACGTGAAGGCGCTGC
>CAZOLL010000785.1:0-1982 GCA_964580365.1 uncultured Phycisphaeraceae bacterium | reverse complement strand
GCTGTTCTCGCCGGCCGGCGCCTTGTTGACGAAGTGCGACTGCGACGCCCGCTGGTAGCGCGCCTTCGGGTCGAGGTAGTTGACGATCAGCTTCGACGGCAGCGCGCGCGAGTCGAGCGCCGTCAGCTCGAGCGGTCGCGCCGCGTCCGATCCGCCGGGATCGCCAACCGCGAGATCGCCGGCATCGACTTCGATCACGCCTTCCTTGCCGCGATCGAAGAAGTGCAGCACCCCGTTGCGGTGCTGGTGCGTGACGTCCATCGCGGCCTCGATCATCGCGATGGTCTTGGCGCAGGAGTTCGGGCCCTCGATCTGGATCCCGCGGAAGACGAAGCTGCCGCCCTCCTGCTCCGGGATCATGTTGAGGCCCGTGACTTCCGACACGTCGATGTCGGTGTCGGCGTCGCGGCCCGGGATGCGGTTCCAGAAGTCCCGGATGACGTCGCCGACCTTGTAGGGCGCGGGGTTCGGCTCGAGGATCGCGTCCCACACGGTCGGGATCGCGTTGCCGAAGTCGGCCAGCTGGAAGCCGTCGATGTACGACACCGCGGTGTTGCGGTAGGCCGACGTGCGGCGCGCGCCCTTCTGGTCCTCGATCATCTCGGACGGGTCGACGTTCTGCCCGCCGAGCGAGTTGTCGAACTCGTCCCACTGATCGTCGTACTTGTCTTCCTTGCCGAGCTTCCAGACGGTGCGGCCGTTCGCGATCACCTGCCGGATCGCCGAGACCTTGCCGAAGCCGTCGACGCCGGACGCCGCCTGTCCCCACGCGAGCGCGATGTCGACGCTGTACTCGAAGCTGATCTGCTCGATGCCGGGGCCCATCGAGCGGACGACTTCCTTCTCCTTGATCTTCGAGCAGAAGATCACGCAGCCGTTCACGCGCGCGCGGCGGCCCGCCACCATCCACATCAACGCGCCTTCGTTCATCTTCACGGCGCGCAGGTCCGACAGCTTCGCGCCCGACTGCGAACCGCCGGCGGCGGACGCGACTTCGCCGGAGAACGCGGCGTTCAGCGCGTAGTTGGTCGCGGTCTGCACCGCGACGTCGACGGCGATCTGGACGACCGCGTCGACCATGTCAGGCGAGCTCCACGAACCGGAACGCGGCCTCGACGCGCGACTGCTCACGCTCGGTGAAGCCGTGCTCGGTGACGGCGTTGCGCAGGTACGACGCCTGGATCAGCGTGGCGTTCTCGGACAAGAGCGCGAAGTGGCGGGCCGCGCCCTTGTAGTTCATGGCGAACCAGTCGCCGGGCCGCGCGTCCTCCGGGTCGATCTCGTTCATGCGGGCGCGGATCTCGTCCAGGTAGGGCTCGCCCGACAGCTCGGGGTCGAGGTGATCGAAGCTCGCGATCACGAGCCCGGCCTTGTCGGCCGCGTAGGCGCACAGCCCGGTGCAGTCGACGCCGCCCGGTCCCTTGCCGTGCACCTTGAACGGCACGCCGATCAGCTCGCGCGCCGCTTCGATCACGACGCGACGGACCTCGTCGTCGTCGTTGTCGAGCATCAGCGGATCGACTTTCGGGGTGATCGGCATCGGTCAGTTCTTCTGATCCGGCAGCTTCAGGATGTGGTCGGTGCCGCGCATCAGCGCGAAGCCGCGATGGTTCTCGCGGTTGCCGTGCTTCTTGTGGCAGTCCCGGACGATCTCCTTCTCGCAGCCGGGGTCGCACTCGAAGGTGTCGCCGACTTCGATGTCGTACGGCGTCTCGGTCCACAGCTCGATTTCGCCGTTGCTCTGAATCGAGCGCTTCACCTGCTGCTCGTTCAGCCCGACGATCGCGTTGTTGCCGGTGAGCCACCGGCAGATGCCGTCGGTCCAGAAGCGATCGGGCGCGCCGGTGTTGGTGGACCGAAAGCGCAGCCGCGGGTGCGCCTTCGTGAAGCCGTCGACGTCCAGCACGGTCTGCGTGCCGGACTTCATCGGCGTGATGTCCTTCCGGCAGCGATCGTCGCCGAGCGTCGCGTCGCACAGTCGG
>CAZOLL010000784.1:0-1988 GCA_964580365.1 uncultured Phycisphaeraceae bacterium | reverse complement strand
CGGCAGCGCGCGGCCGTCGTTCAGGCGCATGCGCGGGCCGTAGGTGTTGAAGATGCGAACGATGCGCGTGCGCACGCCGTGGTAGCGGTTGTACGCCATCGTCATCGCTTCCGCGAAGCGCTTGGCCTCGTCGTACACGCCGCGCGGACCCACCGGGTTCACGTTGCCCCAGTAGTCCTCGCGCTGCGGATGCACGAGCGGGTCGCCGTAGACCTCGGACGTCGACGCGAGCAGGAACACGGCGTTCTTCGCCTTCGCGAGGCCGAGCGCCTTGTGCGTGCCGAGCGAGCCGACCTTCAGCGTCTGGATCGGGTACTCGAGGTAATCGATCGGGCTCGCGGGCGACGCGAAGTGGAAGATGAAGTCGATCGGCTCCGCGACGTGGATGTACTCCGTCACGTCGTGCTTCACGAACCGGAACTTCTTGTCGCCGGACATCAGGTGTTCGATGTTCGACAAGTCGCCGGTGATCAGGTTGTCCATGGCGACGACGTGGTAACCGTCGGCCAGGAGTCGGTCGCAGAGGTGGGAGCCGAGGAAGCCGGCTCCGCCGGTCACGAGTGCTCGGGGCATCGTCTCATCACTCCGCCGCGCGTCGCGGCAACGCCTTCGTGCGAATCAGGGCTCGGGCCGCCACACGGTGACGCGGCTGCCGTCCTCGAGGACGAGGCGCGCACCGCCGACTTGCGCCACGCCCGGGCCTTCCAGTTCGAGGTCCTCGTCCTTTTTCGTCGCATGGAGTCCCGGACCCAAGCGAATCGTGCTGCCGCGCCAGACGTCGACCGTGCCGCCCGCGGACCCGGGGCTCGGATTCGCGGGGTCGGTGGCGCCCGCGGCCTGTGCGACGGGGTCGCCCGGCGCGACGGGAACGGGGATCGACATCTCGTGGCCGGCCGCGATCGTCGGCGTGCCGGCGGGCGGAACGACGCCCGAGACCTTGATCTCGCCGCCGCCGGCGTTGCGGATCAGCCACTTCCGTCCGAGGTCGTCGAGCTGGACGCGGAAGAACGTCTGCTTCGCCTCGAGGACGGTGCCGCCGGGCAGCTCGATCGTCAGCGGGATCTCCTTGGACTCGACGGCGAGGCGGGCGCACGCGTCAGCGCGAATGACGTGACGCTGGTCGTCCGCCGCGGTGACGAACATCGTCGCTTCGCCGAACGAGCGGACGAGCGACTTGTCGTCGAAGAAGAACAGCTCGGAGATGCCGGCGACGCCCTGCCGCACGCCGTCCCCCACCACGATCGAGGCGCTCTTGTCCCAATGGAACAGCATGCGCTCGTCGCGGGCCTGCGTGTCGAGCGCGGCGACCGGATCGGCGATGCGCGTGACGCGCGCGACGGTGCCGGCGCGGTCTGGTTTCTCCGGTGCGGCCGGCACCAGCAGGCACAGGATCAAGAGTCCGATCATGCGGCGGTCCTCGGGGCTTCCGGCAGGGCGGCAATCCGACGTGCGGGCGCGCGCCCGCACCCAATAGCCGTGATTCCAGCACAATAGTCACGGGGTCGGAACGGCGGCGCGCGCCGGGGATTTCGCCGCCGACCGGGTACACCGGCCCCTTGAACGTGTCGGGGCGCGACTCGGCCCCCGCGAGGGTTCCGTGCGTGTCGCGATCGTCGCGCGGAGCGGGCAGGCGCTTCGGGTCGTCGCGCTTCGCGTCAGCCTTCACGATTCCTTCGAGGTCGAGCTCGAAGTCGACGCGATCGCGCGGATCGAGGAGGACCAGCTCGGAGAAGCGTCGCTTCAGGAGCATGCGTAGCCGCTCCGCCGCGGCGCCGGCGCTCGCGACGTCGCGCACGCGGAAGCGCACGTGGACGCGGTAGCGGTGGCGCCCGGTCGCCAGCACGCGCATGCGGACGCGGGCGACTTCCGCGACTTGGCGCGCCGTCGCGCGCAGCGCTTTCTTGATCGCGGAGAGCGCGACGCGCGACTCTCCGGTCGCGGCGTGCGACGTGATGTACCGCCGGCGCGCGACGCCGGGCAGGAGCCAC
>CAZOLL010000783.1:0-1990 GCA_964580365.1 uncultured Phycisphaeraceae bacterium | reverse complement strand
CGACCGAGGCGTTCCTCGCGCTGCTCCCCAAGTTCGCCGCGCGCGTCGCCGGTGCGGGGCGCCGCTCGTGAGGCGCGCCCACCTCGCGCTCGCGGCCGCCGCGGCGGCACTCGTCGTCGGGCTCGTCGCGTGCCCCGATCGCGTGACGAACTCGCCGAGTGGCGTCGCCTCCGCGATCCCTCCGCTCCCCGAGTGCGAGACCGCGGCGATCGACGTCGGCGGCCATCCGGTCACGGTGGAGATCGCCGACAACGGGCCGCGCCGGCAATACGGGCTGATGTTCCGCGACGTGCTCCCCGACGACCGCGGAATGCTGTTCCTCTTCCCGTATCCGAAGAACCTCGGCTTCTGGATGCGCAACTGCCCGCACGATCTCGACATCGCCTACCTGAGCGACGCGGGGCAGATCCTGAAGTTCGAGCGCATGAAGGCCTTCGAGGAGCACGGCGGTTACTCGTCGCCGGGCCCCGTGCGGATCGCGCTCGAGATGCGCGCCGGCTGGTTCGAGGCGCACGGCGTGAAGCCGATGTCGTGGGTGAAGATGCCCGTCGAACTCCTCACGCGCCGCGGGGAGCCGGACGACGACGACACCGAGCAAATCCGGCGCATCCTCACGCCGGGGTCGCCCCGGCCGCCGGGCGACGTTCCGCCTGCGGGTCATTGAGCCCGCGGCGTCCGTCGACTAGGCTCTCCCGCTTTTGCGGCGTCCGCGCAGACGTCGAGCCGGCCAGCAGGACGGGATCATGAAAGCCGACATCCACCCCAACTACATCCGCTGCGTCGTCACTTGCGGCTGCGGCTCGAAGTTCATCACGCGCTCCACCAAGCCCGAGATCCACGTCGAGATCTGCTCGGTGTGCCACCCGTTCTACACGGGCAAGCAGAAGTTCGTGGACACGGCCGGCCGCATCGACCGCTTCCGCAAGAAGTACGGCAAGAAGGAAACCGCCAGCTCCTGATCGAGCGGCGCCGCCGACCGCATGCTCGAGCAGCTCCGGAAGCTCGCGGCGCGCCACGAGGAAATCGATCGGTTGCTCTCCGAGCCCGCGATCGCGAGCGACCCCGCTCGCTCGACGGCGCTCCTGCGCGAGCGCGGACGGCTGCAGAAGATCGTCGACCGCTTCCGCGCGTGGGAAGCGCTCCAAGACCGGCGCGCCGATGCGGAGCAGATCCTGAATTCCGCCCCCGAAGCCGACCTCGCGGAACTCGCGCGCGCCGAGCGCGACGAGGTCGACCGCCTCGAGCCGCCGCTCGTCGAGGAGCTGAAGGGCCTGCTCGTCGCCGACGACCCGGACGACGACAAGGACGTGATCGTCGAGATCCGCGCGGGCGAAGGCGGCGACGAAGCGAGCCTCTTCGCGTCCGATCTGTTCCGGATGTACTCGCGCTGGGCCGACCGCTCCGGCTTCCGCACGGAAGTGCTCGCGAGCAACCCGTCCGAGGTCCGCGGCTTCAAGGAGATCTCGTTCTCGGTGCACGGCGACGGCGTGTTCGCACGACTGAAGCACGAGAGCGGAGGCCACCGCGTCCAGCGCGTGCCCGAGACCGAGCAGCAGGGGCGCATCCACACCTCGCTCGCGACGGTCGCCGTCCTTCCCGAGGCCGAAGACGTCGAGGTCGCGGTGAGGAACGAGGACCTGAAGATCGACACCTTCCGCTCCGGCGGACCGGGTGGCCAGAACGTCAACAAGACGTCGTCCGCGGTGCGCCTCACGCACCTGCCGAGCGGCATGGTCGTCGTGTGCCAGGACGAATCTTCGCAGCACAAGAACCGGGCGAAGGCGATGCGCGTTCTCCGCGCCCGCTTGCATGCCCAGGAAGAATCGAAGCGCCGCGCCGAGCGCGACCAGATGTGGCGGACGCAGGTGGGCTCCGGCGAACGGAGCGAACGGATCCGCACCTACAACTTCCCGCAGGGACGGGTGACCGACCACCGACTGAAGCAGAACTACAACGTCGACCGGATCATCGAGGGTGAGTTGGACCCGCT
>CAZOLL010000782.1:0-1992 GCA_964580365.1 uncultured Phycisphaeraceae bacterium | reverse complement strand
GGTCCACCGGTTCACCGACGGCCCCGCCACCGGGGCCCGAACGCCGCGACCCGGGGACCCGATGAACCGGAACCGGAGACCCGGCGACCCGGCGGAGCGCGCCGCGCCCTCGCGGGTAATCTCGCGCCGCATGACCGCGATCGGCCTCGTCGGATGCGGGCGCTGGGGCGCGCACGTGCTGCGCGATCTGCTCGCGCTTGGATGCTCCGCTCACGTCGTCGACCCGGCGGCCGATGCTCGCGAGCGAGCGCTTTCTTCGGGCGCTTCCTCCGCGGTCGGGCCGGAGCGCGCGCACGACGCGCTCGCGACGACGCGCGGCGTCGTCGTCGCGAGCCCGGCGCGCACGCACGCGGACTGGATCTTCGCGCTCCTGCCGCTCGACGTGCCGCTCTTCGTCGAGAAGCCGATCGCGCCGGGCTCCTCGGTTCGCTCGCGACTGCGCCGGCTGCCGGAACGCGACGCGCGCCGCGTCTTCGTGATGCACAAGTGGCGCCGCCACCCGGCGATCGAGGCGATGGCGGCGATCGCGCGCGGCGGCGAGCTGGGGAAGGCGGGCGCGCTCGTCACGCGACGCCTGCAGGAGCGCCACGAACACTCCGACGTCGACGCGGTGTGGACGCTCGCGCCGCACGACGTGTCGATCGCGCTCGAGATCTTCGGCGAGGTCCTTCCGCCGGTCGAGGCGGACGCGATCCGAGCGACGCCGGACGGCGCGGTGACCGGGCTGACCGGAGTCTGCGGAGTCGCGCGCACGCACCGGCTGGCGGTGGACGTCGCGGCGCCGAAGAAGATCCGCTCGGTCGAGCTGCATTGCGAAGGCGGCGTCGTGCGCTTCGACGGCGACCACGACTCGCGCATCGTCCTCCGCCGCGAGAGCGATCGCGGGCGAGAAGAGATTCGCGCGACGCGGGGCGATCCGCCCCTGTTCGCCGAGCTGTCCGACTTCGTCCGCTTCCTCGGCGGGGGCGCGCCGCCGAAGAGCGCGTTGAAAGACGGGCTCGCGGTCGACGACGCCGTCGCGCGCCTGCGCGCGCTCGCGGGTCTTCCGGAGTGACGCGATGACAACTCTCGCCGCCACGATCGTCGTCCCGACGCACGACCATGGCCCGCTCGTCGAGCTGGCCGTGCGGAGCGCGCTCGAGCAGAGCGTGCGCGAGATCGAGGTCTTCGTGATGGGCGACGGCGTCACGCAAGAGACGCGCGCGGCGGTCACGGCGCTGGTCCGCTCCGATCCGCGCGTGCGCTTCTTCGATCATCCGAAAGGGCCACGCCTCGGCGAGCACTACCGGCACGCGGCGCTCGCGGAGGCACGCGGCGAGATCGTCACCTACCTCGGCGACGACGACCTCTACCTGCCGCAGCACGTCGCGCTCGTCCGCGCCGCGCTCGCGAACGCCGACTTCGCGGCGGCGTTGAACGTCGCGGCCGGACCGGACGGCCCGATGAAACCGCGCGTGTCGATCGACGTCGCAGCGAAGGGCGCACTCGAGCACATGCTCGCGCACCCGGACGACGGCATCGGCCTGTCGCGGATCTCGCACACGCTCGCGGCCTACCGCCGGCTGCCGCACGGCTGGCGCACGACGCCCATCGGGTTGATGACCGACCGCTACATGGTGCAGCAGTTCATGGAGCAGCCATGGCTGCGCGCCGTGAGCCTCACGACGCCGAGCGTGCTGCGCTTCCCGAGCAAGCCGCGCGCGGACTGGACGCTCGAGCGCCGTCGAGCGGAAATGGCCCAGCACTTCGACCGCGTGCGCGACCCGGCGTGGTGCGCCGAGTTCGTCGCGAAGATCGCGCGCCGTCAGGAGCGCGACCGCTCGCGGTAGGTCGCGAGCATCGCGTCGAACGCCTGCGCGTCGGCATCGCACGGCGAGACGATCGGCGCGGCGGTCGCGCCCGCAGGCCACGGAATGGCGAGCATCGGGTCGTCGTAGCGACAGCGCACTTCGTCCAGCGGATCGAACGTGCGCGTGGTGCCGAGCAGGAGCA
>CAZOLL010000781.1:0-1995 GCA_964580365.1 uncultured Phycisphaeraceae bacterium | reverse complement strand
AAGATCGGGACGATGACGACCGGCTCGGGCGCCACGCGCGGCGGCACCACGAGGCCCTGGTCGTCCGAGTGCGTCATGATCAGCGCGCCGATCATGCGCGTCGACATGCCCCACGACGTCGACCAGCCGTGCTGGATCGTGCCGTCACGGCCGGTGAACTTGATGTCGAACGCCTTCGCGAAGTTCTGCCCGAGGTCGTGGGACGTGCCGCACTGCAGCGCCTTGCCGTCCTGCATCAGCCCTTCGATGCACTTCGTCGTCAGCGCGCCCGCGAACTTCTCGCTGTCGCTCTTGTTCCCCGCGAGCACGGGGATCGCCATCACGTCCTCCGCGAACGCGCGGTAGGCCTCGAGCATGCGGTCGACCTCTTCCTCGGCCTCCGCGTGCGTCTCGTGCAGCGTGTGTCCTTCCTGCCAGAGGAACTCGGCGGTGCGCAGGAACAGGCGCGTGCGCATCTCCCAGCGCACGACGTTCGCCCACTGGTTGAGCAGGAGCGGCAGGTCGCGCCAGCTCTGCACCCACTTGGCGAACATGGCGCCGATGATCGTCTCGGAGGTCGGCCGCACCACGAGCGGCTCTTCGAGCTTCGAGTCCGGGTCGACGATGATCCCGTCGGGCGTCGCCTTCAGGCGCGAGTGCGTGACGAGCGCGCACTCCTTCGCGAAGCCTTCGACGTGCTCGGCCTCCTTGGCGAGGAACGACTGCGGGATGAACAGCGGGAAGTACGCGTTCTTGTGCCCGGTCTCCTTGAAGCGGCGGTCGAGGTCCTTCTGGATGTTCTCCCAGATCGCGTACCCGCGCGGGCGGAACACCATGCAGCCCTTCACCGGCGAGTAGTCGGCGAGCTCGGCGCGCAGCACGATGTCTTGGTACCACGCCGAGTAGTCGTCGGCGCGCTTCGTGATCTTCTTGTCGTCCGCCATGTCCGCTCCGTGTCTGCACGTCGTCGGGCCGTTCAGGCCACGATGTTGACGAGCCGTCCTTTCACGATGATCACCTTGCGCGGCGCCTTGCCGGCGAGGAACTCCTGCACGCGGGCGTCGGCGAGTGCGGCCTTCTCGTGCGCTGCCTCGTCCGCGTCCGCGGGCAGCGTGATGCGCGCGCGCACCTTGCCGCCGATCTGCACCGCGACCTCGACCTCGGTGTCCTTCACGAGCGCCGGGTCGAAGGTCGGCCACGCGACGTGCGCGATCGATTCTTCGTGCCCGAGCCGCTCCCACGCCTCCTCGGCGAGGTGCGGCGCGAACGGCGCGAGCAGCTTGGCCAACGTCTCGGCGGACTCGCGGTGCAGGGTCGGGTTCGCGACCAGCCCGTTCACCAGCTCCATCAGCTTCGCGATCGCGGTGTTCGATTGCGTCACGGCCGCGACGTCCTCGGTCACCTTCGCGATCGTCTTGTGCAGCAGGCGGCGCTCGGCCTCGGGCGGCGCCTCGTCGGACACCGGTCGGTCGACGAGGTCGTGCACGCGGTCGAGGAAGCGGCGGACACCGATGATGTCGCGCGGCTTCCACGGCTTGGTGCCCTCGAGGGGCCCCATGAACATCTCGTAGAGCCGCAGAGCGTCGGCGCCGTGCTCGCGGATGACGTCGTCGGGATTGATGACGTTGCCGCGCGACTTCGACATCTTCTCGCCGTCCTCGCCCAGGATCATCCCCTGGTTGATCAGGCGGCGGAACGGCTCCTTGCTGCCGACGAGGCCGAGGTCGAAGAGCACCTTGTGCCAGAAGCGGGCATACAGAAGGTGCAAGACCGCGTGCTCGGCGCCGCCGACGTAGAGGTCGACGGGCAGCCAGTAGTCGGCGATCTTCCGATCGAAGGGGACCTTCTCGTTCCGCGGGTCGGTGTAGCGCAGGTAGTACCAGCACGAGCCCGCCCAGTTCGGCATCGTGTTGGTGTCGCGCCGCGCGGGGCCGCCGCACTTCGGGCACTGCGTGCGGACCCATTCCGTCGCGCGCGCGAGCGGCGGCTCGCCGTCTCCGGTCGGGCGGTAGTCCG
>CAZOLL010000780.1:0-1997 GCA_964580365.1 uncultured Phycisphaeraceae bacterium | reverse complement strand
CGGTTCAACGTGGTCGGTTTCGGCTGCACCACCTGCATCGGCAACAGCGGTCCGCTGCCGGACGTCGTCTCGCGAGCGATCCGCGACCAGAAGCTCGTCGCCGCGGCGGTCCTGTCCGGCAACCGCAACTTCGAAGGCCGCGTGCATCCGGACGCGCGTGCGAACTACCTCGCGTCGCCGCCGCTGGTCGTCGCGTTCGCGATCGCCGGCCGCGCCGACGTCGACCTCACGACCGAGCCGCTCGGCACCGGCTCCGACGGCCGCCCGGTCTTCCTGAAGGACGTGTGGCCGTCGCAGGGCGAAGTGAGCGCGGTCTGCGAGCGTGTCATTCGCTCCGACATGTTCAGGAAGAGCTACGCCGACGTCTTCGCCGGCAGCGCGCGCTGGCAGGACCTGCCGACGCCCGAAGGCGACCTCTACGCGTTCGACCCGAGTTCCACGTACGTGAAGCTGCCGCCGTTCTTCGTCGGGCTCGAGCGCTCGCCGGGCAAGATCGACGACATTCGCGGCGCGCGCGTGCTCGCGGTGCTCGGCGACAGCGTCACGACCGATCACATCTCGCCGGCCGGCGACATCGCGCGCGCGAGCCCCGCGGGCGAGTACCTCACGTCGCTTGGCGTGGGCCCGGCGGAGTTCAACTCCTACGGCGCGCGCCGCGGCAACCACGAGGTGATGATGCGCGGCACGTTCGCCAACACGCGCATCAGGAACGCGATGCTCGGCGGGGAGGAAGGCGGCATCACGCTGCACCTGCCCGAGAAGACCAAGTGCTCGATCTTCGACGCCGCGATGCGGTACCAGGCCGAGCGCGTGCCGCTCGTGATCTTCGCCGGCAAGGAGTACGGCACCGGCTCGTCGCGGGACTGGGCCGCGAAGGGACCCGCGCTCCTCGGAGTGCGTGCGGTCATCGCGGAGAGCTTCGAGCGCATCCATCGCAGCAACCTGGTGGGCATGGGCGTCGTGCCGCTCGAGTTCCCGCGCGGACAGTCGGCGAAGTCGCTCGGCCTCACCGGACTCGAGACCGTGGAGATCTCCGGGCTCGTGCGCGGCGCCGCCGACGGTTTCCGCTCCGGGCGCGACGTCACCGTGCGCGCGACCGCGCCGGACGGAAAGGTCGTCGAGTTCGCGGCGCGCGTCCGCATCGACACGCCGAACGAAGTCGAGTACTGGCGCCACGGCGGCATCCTGAAGTACGTGCTGCGCCGATTGGTCTCCACCCGCGCGTGACCGCGCCGAGCGTGCGACACGGAATCGACGTCGAGCGCCTGGCGCGGATCGTCGGCAAGGAGCACGTGCTCGCGACGACCGAGCAGACGTTCGCCTACGAGTGCGATGGGCTCACGCACCTGCGCGCGCGGCCGTCGTGCGTCGTCCTGCCGGGAACGACCCGCGAAGTGGCCGAAGTGGTGCGTTGTCTCGCGGAGACGCGCACGCCGTTCGTCGCTCGCGGCGCGGGCACCGGTCTCTCGGGCGGCGCTCTCGCGCTCGACGCCGCCGTCGTGGTCGAGACCGCGCGGATGAACCGCGTGCTCTCGATCGACGCGGCGAACCGCCTGGCGCGCGTCGAGTGCGGCATCGCGAACGCCGCGGTATCGCGCGCCGCCGCGGCGCACGGGCTGTACTACGCGCCCGACCCGTCTTCCCAGGCCGTGTGCACCATCGGCGGCAATGTCGCCGAGAACTCCGGCGGACCGCACTGCTTCAAGCACGGCGCCACCGCGCGCCACGTGTTCGCCGTCACCGCGGTGCTCCCCGACGGCACGCTCGCGCAGTTCGGCTCGCCGCTCGCGGACGAGCCGGGCCTCGACCTGTGCGGTCTCCTGGTCGGCTCGGAAGGCACGTGCGCGGTCGTCACGGAAGCCGTGCTCAAACTGCTGCCGATCCCGGAGTCCGTCGAGACGCTGCTCGCCTCGTTCCGCTCGGTGGAGGAGGCGTGCGAGGCGGTGCGCCGCGTGATCGGCCGCGGGCTCGAGCCTTCCGCGCTCGAGATCCTCGAT
>CAZOLL010000779.1:0-1999 GCA_964580365.1 uncultured Phycisphaeraceae bacterium | reverse complement strand
ATCAAGGACGCGCGCAAGCAGAAGGAAGTCACGAAGCGCGGCGCGGAGGACGGCGCCTACCTCCAGATCGCGAGCGTGAAGGACGCGGACGGCAAGGACCTCTCCGCGGGCGTGAAGTTCGAGGGCACGATCCTCCGCGTGAAGCCCGCCGCGCCGGTCCCGCCCGGCGGCGAGACGAAGGTGGAGATCGGCTTCACCACGAAGATGCCTCGGACCGTGCGCCGCATGGGCCACCTCGGCGAGCACTACGACGTCATGCAGTGGTTCCCGAAGCTGTGCGCGCACCGCGACGGGAAGTTCGTCGACTGGATCTTCCGCGACCCCTCCGAGTTCTGCTCCGACTTCGGCAAGTACCAGGTGAAGATCACGCTGCCGGACCACCTCGAGCTCGAGGCGACCGGCGTCCCGATCGCCGAGACGAAGGACGAGGAGAAGGAGGAGAAGTCGGTCACCTTCGCGGCCAGCGCGGTGCACGACTTCGCGTGGATCGCGGACCCCCACTTCATCCGCCACGAGACGAAGTCCTCGCACGGCGCGCAGATCGTGCTGATGAACCAACCGTTCCTCGAGCCGAAGGCGCAGCTCATCCTCGACGCGGTGAAGCGCACGATGGAGAACTACGGCGAGTGGTACTTCCCCTATCCGTATCCGCGCGTCGTGATCGACGCGGTGCCGGCGGGAGGACAAGGCGGCGGCATGGAGTACCCCATGCTGTTCACGATCGGCTCCGACGTTCCCGAGGGGCTCGACCGCATCGCGTCGAAGAGCGTCGATCCGACCGGCGTCACGATCCACGAATTCACGCACCAGTACTGGTACGGGATCGTCGCCAACGACGAGTTCTCCGAGGCGTGGCTCGACGAAGGCTTCACCACCTACATGACCTTCAAGGCGAGCGAGGCGTTCTTCGGCAAGCGCGAAGGCGGCCGCGGCCTTCCGCTGCTCGTCGCGGAGCGCGTGCACGAGTCGTCGCTCACCGGAGGCGGGTTGCTCGCGCCGTTCGTCGGGTTCGACTCGAGCGTGTTCGGCGACACGCCGCGCCTGTTCGGCTTCGACTACCCGTCGCTCGACCGGCCCGGCATGCCGTCCGATCGGTTCTACGGCAGGAAGGCGAGCTACGCGCCGTTCGCGGACGTCTCGCCGCTGCGGAACCGCTCGTGGGAAGTCATGCGCACGGGCGCGACGATGAACGCCTACCGCTCGATCGCCTACTCGAAGCCGTGCCTCGTGCTCCGCACGCTCGAGCGGCAGGTCGGCGAGGACGCGATGCGCGCGATGCTGCGCACGTGGACGCGGCGCTTCGCGTTCCGCCACCCGACGTCCGACGACTTCGTGAAGGTCGCGGACGAAGCGTTCGGCGGCAAGTGGCACGACTTCCTGGTGGCGTGCATCGACGGCAGCGAGAGCGTCGACTGGGCCGTCGAGGAGGCGCGCACCTTCGAGGTGACCGAGCCGCTGGGCTTCCAGCCGCAACAGCACGTCGGCGAGGCGCCGCGGCCGAAGTTCGACCGCGACGAGGACCGCCCGCGCATGAACGGCGCGAGCGTCACGATCCGCAACCGCGGCCGCCTGCGCGTTCCCACCGAGGTCGAGCTCACGTTCGACGACGGCAAGACCGAGCGCCGCGCGGTCGACGGCGCGCTGCCGTGGACGACGATCGAGGTCGAGCCGCGCGCGGCGAAGCTCGTGTCCGCGGTCGTCGACCCCGACCGGAAGATCGCGCTCGATCTCGACGTGACGAACAACGGTCGCCTCACATCGGCCGATCGCGACGCCGCCCTCCCGTACTCGGCGGAGTGGCAGTTCTGGGTGCAGTCCTTCCTCTCGGCGGTGGCATGGTTCTCCTGATCGGCGCGCTGCGGACCGCGCTCCTCACGTTCGCGCTCGGCGGCCCGCAGGACGACGCCGCGCCGGCTCCGCGGCTCGGAGTGATCTTCGTCGTCGACCAGATGCGCGCCGACCTGCTGGAGCGCTTCCGTCCGTTCCTCGAGAAACAGAA
>CAZOLL010000778.1:0-2000 GCA_964580365.1 uncultured Phycisphaeraceae bacterium | reverse complement strand
GGAGAACCGGATCGACGACGCGGTCGGCATCGGCATCCAGGCGGGGAGTTCGAGCGGCGTGACACTGGCGCGGAATCGGATCCAGGATGTCGGAGGCAACGGGGTTCAGCTCGACTGTGCCGATTCCGTCGTTCGGGGAAACGTCGTGAGGCGCACGGGGGCGATCGGTCTCGAAATCCGCGACGGTGCCGACGGGTCGCTGATCCTCCGCAACTCGATCCGTGACGCGACGGACGACGGAATCCACGTAGGCTCCGACTGCGATCTTGCGGTGCTCATCGAGAACGTCGCGAAGCAGAGCGGCGACTTCGACCTGGTCGACGAGGGCAACAACACACGGCTCATGGACAACGTGTTCGGGACGATCGCGACCTGACGCGCGTCACGCGCGCATCAGCACGACTCCCGCGCATGCGCACGCGAGGCCGGCGGCGCGGCGCAACGTGATCGGGTCCTGCGGCATCCCGAACGCGCCGAAGTGGTCGATCGTGAGCGCGGCGATCGACTGGCCGACGACCAGGAGCGCGACGGCGCGTGCGGCGCCGATCTTCGGGTAGGCCGTCGCCAGCGCCGCGATGATCACGAAGCCGCACACGCCGCCGAGGTAGAGCGTCCAGCCCGCGTCCTTCGGGAAGAACGCCGTCGACGCGCCCTGCTTCACCCACAAGAACACGGTGCCGACCAGCACGACCGCGGTGTTCAGGAGGAGTGCCGGGCCGAGTCCGGTGCGGGACGCGAGCCCGGCGTTGGCCGCGGCCTGCGTCGCGGCGGCGATTCCGGCGAGTGCCGCGAGCGCGGCGGGGGCGAATCGATGCCAGTCCATCAGGAGGTCTCCGCGAGGAATCGGTGCACGAGCCGCGCCAGGACGCCGGACCGGTAGGCCGCGGTCGAACGGACGTCGTCGATCGGCGAGGTGTCCGCACGCAGCGCACGTTCGATCGCTTCCCGGGGCAAACCGCCGGCGATCGCCGCTTCGGTCGCGGTCGCCCGCACGACCGTCGGCGCGACGCTGCCGAGTGCGATGCGCGCGCGATTCCCGTCGCGCACCGCGGCGATCACGATCTTCGAGATCGCCTGCGCGCGACGCGTGCCGACCTTCGCGAACCACTGCCGTCCTTCCACGGGAGGCACCTCGATGCCGACGATCAGCTCCTCCGGCCGTCGAACGCTTGCGCGGTAGCCCGTGTGGAAGGAGGTGATCGGCACGCGGCGCGAACCGGACACGCTCGCCAGCACGACGATCGCATCGGCGGCGGCGAGCACCGGGAGCGTGTCGCCGGCCGGCGATCCGTTCGCCACGTTGCCGCCGATCGTGCCGCGGTTCTGGATCTGCGCGCCGCCGACTTCGCGTGACGCGGCGACCAACATGGGGAGCGCGCGCTTCACGAGCGGCGAGCGGATCACGTCGGTGTACGTCGCGCCGGCGCCGATCCACGTGGCGCCGCCGAGTCTGCGGATCCCGCACAGCGCGGCGATCGGCCGCAGGTCGAGGAAGCGCGTCGCGTCGAGCGCGCCGAACTCGAGCAGTACGTAGACGTCCGTGCATCCGGCGATCGGCACGAGGCGCGGGTCGTTGGCGAGCGCTCGGAGCGCGTCCTTCAGCGATGACGGCCGCACCAGCTCGAGCTTCGAGAGTGCCGTCCTCATCTGCGCGCCTTGCGCTTCGTCGTCTTCGGGGGCTTCAACTTCAGCGCGCGCTTCACGGCGCGGTAGATCGCCTCGTAGCCGGTGCAGCGGCAGAGGTTGCCCGCGAGGCGCTCGCGGATCTCTTCGTGCGTCGCGCCCGGCGCCAGCGTCGCCGCAGCGAGGATCATGCCGGGAGTGCAGATGCCGCACTGCGCCGCGCCCTCCGCGACGAACGCGCGCAGCATCGGGTGCGACTCCGGCAGACCTTCGATGGTGGTGACACGCGCGCCGTCGACCTGCGCGAACGGGACGAGGCACGCGCACGCGGCCTCGCCGTCGATCAGCACGGTGCACGCGCCGCACTCGCCTTCGCC
>CAZOLL010000777.1:0-2007 GCA_964580365.1 uncultured Phycisphaeraceae bacterium | reverse complement strand
GGGAAGATACTAAGCGACGTGCTGATTCCAGAATCCAGGCGACTGGAAGTCGGCACGCCTCCCCAAACGCTGCCACGCTCACCGGGCCATTGGGAAGAATGGTTTCAGGCGATCAAGGGCGGCCCACCAGCCGGCGCGAACTTTGAGATCGCCAGCCTGGTCACCTCAACGGTACTGCTCGGAAACATAGCATTGCGTACCGGCAAGCAACTCCTGTGGAACGGCGATCAGATAACGAACGTTCCCGACGCCAAAACGTACCAATCGCGCGAGTATCGCACGGGATGGAGCGTGTAGGGTCAACGGTATAGGCAAATGCGACTGGGTGTACGGGTACATCACCCCGTCCTTCGGCTCGGGCGTCGGGTACGGCGGCACTTCGGCCGCCGCGCGCGGCTTGCCGTCCGGCCCGACCGTGACCGGCGCGATCTCGAACGCGTGCTCCGGCCAGGGGAACCGACCGGTCAGCTCGATCGCGAGCGGCACCTGCCCCAGCCAACGCGGCGTGCCGTCCGGGTCGGTCGACGGGCCGCCCAGGGTCGGCATGCGGATCCGTGCGACGGCGCGGTTCGATTGCGGCTCGAACACGTCCCCGACCGCGCATTCGATCGAGAGGACGTTGCCCGGGTTCTCGGCCGGCACCTCGACGCGCGCGCCGTCGACGTCCAGCACGAGCAGCACGTCGCCGCGCTTCACGAGCGCGCCCGCACCGGCCCGTACTTCGACGACCCGTCCGCCCGACTGCGGCGCCGCCTGCGGAGCGACGTCCTCTTCGTGCAGGAAGCCGCCGCGCCAGTCGAACGACCACGACTCCGGCGACGAGCGGATCAACGTCTTCGCGACGAGCCCGAGCTCCGAGAGCCGTGCTGCGTCGAGCTGGAAGAACGACGTGAACAGGAACGGCTGATCGCCGAGGTTCCTCGTGACCAGCGAGTCCTGCGCAAACCACGCCGCCGACGCCCGCACGACGAACGGCGCCGAAAGCTCCATCGAGGTGAACTCGCGCCGCGCGCTCTTTCGCGCCCACGACTCGAGGCGCACCGGCAGCAGGTGGCGGTCGAAGAACACCTCGCGCACCAACTTCACGCCGAGGTCGGGGAACCAGAACATCTCGACGTCCGGCGACTGCGGCTGCGGCCAGTAGTCGAAGCGGAACTGCACGCCGGGGAACTGCCGCGACTGGAAGGCGAAGTGCTGCGCGGCGAGCAGCGCCTTGCCGCCGCGGTAGAGCCACTCGGCGAGCGCGCCGAGCATCGGCCCCGCGTTGCGGCGCGGCTGCAGCACGACGAGCGCGTCCGTGTCCGCGGGCACCACCGGCTTCTTCATGTCGACGTGCGTCACCTGCATGTCGACGCCGCGCACGATCTCGCGCGCCAGCGAGTACTGGTCCTTGCCCGCCGGCGCGATCATTCCTTGCTGCTGGTAGTACTCGAAGCTCTCCGCGCCCGAGAGCCGCGGCAGGTCGGACGCGAAAGCGACGTGAACGTTCTTCCCGGTCGCGAGCCGCCACAGGGCGAACGCGACGCGGAACTCGAGGTTCTCGAACGACGCCGCGTCGGGGAACGAAAGCGCCTCGACGCGGCCGCCCGCGGACAGTCGGAGCGCCGACCACACGGTGCGGACGGTCAGCACTTCGTCGCTCTTGCTCGTGGCGCGCGACGACGTCACGCCCTGTCGCTCGAGTTCGGCGCGCTTCACGCCGTCGAAGTCGCCGGGGTCGACGCGCTCGATCGTCACGTCCGCGCCGGCGCCGCGCAGGCGCTCCGCGAGCACGCGCGCGGCGCGCACGCGCGGCTTCAGCTCTGGCGGCAGGCGATCGTCCGCGGAGAACAACAGCTCGAACTTCAACGCGTTCGCACCGGTGAAGCCGGCGGCGAGGCGCGCGGTCTCGGGCGCGAGCGCATTGACGCGCTCGCTGGTGACGTCGGCCGCGTGATCGTGCGCCGTGACGACGCGCGCGAGGACGATCGCCGCGAGCGCTCCAGCGACGGCGTACGGCACGGCGCG
>CAZOLL010000776.1:0-2012 GCA_964580365.1 uncultured Phycisphaeraceae bacterium | reverse complement strand
GATGTCGATCGCCTTGCGGTCGGGCGGGAACGGAACGGCGCGCACGGCGCCTTTCTTCGAGATCCGCACCAGGTTCTCGGCGATCGTGCGCAGCGAGACCGGCTCGTCGCCCGCGAGGTTGTAGATCTGACCGTCGGCCCGCTCGCTCGCGGCCGCGCGCAAGAACGCGTCGACGACGTCGTCGATGTAGTTGAGGTCGCGCGTCTGCGCGCCGTCGCCGAACAAGAGGATCTCCTGCCCCTCGACCGCGCGGCGCACGAATGTCGCGATGAACCCCTGGCGGTCGTGACGCACGAGTTGCCGCGGGCCGTACGTGTTCGTGAGGCGCAGGGACGTTGCGCGCACGCCGTACACCTCGTGGTAGAGCAGGTGGTAGCGCTCGCCCGCGGCCTTGTTGATCCCGTTCACGTCCACGGGAACCACCGGGTGTCGCTCGTCGACGGGGAGGTACTGCGGGCGGCCGTAGATCTGACGCGAGCTCGCGAACACCGCCTTCACGTCGCGGTTGTTGTGGCGGCAGCTCTCGAGAATCGAGAGCTGCGCGCGGCAGTTCACCTCGAGGTCGGTGAACGGGTCGCGCATGCTGTCGATGTGCGATACCTGGCCGGCGAGGTTGAAGAGGTAGTGCTTGCCGCGGATCATGTGGTCCATCGCGGCGCGGTCGCGCACGTCGGCGATGTTGATCGTCAGCCGTTCCTTCACGTCGTCGACGTTGAACAGGTTGCCGCCGTGACCCTCGATCATCGAGTCGAGCAGCGTCACGCGCGCGCCCAGGTCGACGAGCCGCCGCGCGAGGTTGCTCCCGATGAAGCCGAGGCCGCCCGTGACGAGGCAGTCCTTGCCCAAAAAAGCGGCGGCGATCTGCGCGTCGTTCATGCCCGCTTCGAGACCTTCTTCTTCACGATCAACTCCCACCACAGGAAGCCGATGCCGAGCAGCGTGCGCGCGACGCGCGGGAAGTTGAAGAACTGACTCTTCCCGTGCAGGCGGTGGAAGTGGTGCACGCCGACCTGGTTCACGCGGAAGCCGTTCTTCTCGATCTTCGTGACCAGCTCCACGCAGATGAGCCCGGTGTCGCGGGTCAGCTCGACCTTCTCGAACACGCGCCGGTGGATCAGTCGGAAATCGCAGTCGACGTCCTTGATGCGGAGTCCGAACAGGAGCTTGATGAACCAGTGGTACGCGTTGCCGACGATCTTCCGGTGCACCGGGTCGGAACGAGAGATCTTGAAGCCGTTCACGAGGTCGGCGCCCTCGCGGTTCTGCCACAGGAGTTCGAGCTCGCGCACGTCGTACTGCGCGTCGCCGTCGGTGTAGAACACCCAGTCCTTCGTCGCGGCGCCGAAGCCCGAGCGCAGCGCGCCGCCGTAGCCGCGGTTCTTCTCGTGCGTGACGACCTTCAGGCGCGGCTCGCGCGCGGCCAGCTCCGAGAGGATCAACCCCGTGTGGTCCGGGCTCGCGTCGTTGACGACGATGATCTCCCAGTCGTCCGTCAGGCGGCGCAGCACGGAGGCCGACAGCACCACGAGGCTCGCGATGGTGCCCCAGTCGTTGTAGGCGGGAAAGAAGACGGAGATGCCTGGCCGTTCCATCGCGAGGCGGGAGTGTAGCAGTCCATGTGCGGCGACCGATCAACGCCGCGCGTCACGGCGCTCGAGCACGGCGAAGATCGAAAGGCCCCACGGCAGCGGCACGAGCCGCGCGAGCCGCGCCTCCACGAGGAGGAGCGCGGTGAGCGCCGCGTTCACCGGCCGCGGCGGCAGCGCGACGTCGGAGCGTGCCGGGGAGTCACGGCGCAGCAGGCGCAGGAGAGCGATCGGCGGGAAGAGGAACGCGTTGAACCACGACAGCCGCGCGACCGTGAGCCCCGCCGCAATCGCGAGTCGGCGCACGTCCGCGCGGCGGTAGCGCCGCGCGCCGTGGATCATGCGGTCGTGGCTGCCGGCGAGCGACGGGTGCGCGGGAAGGTTCAAGAGCACCGCTCCGCCCGGAGCGACGACGCGCGCCATCTC
>CAZOLL010000775.1:0-2012 GCA_964580365.1 uncultured Phycisphaeraceae bacterium | reverse complement strand
ACGGACGCCTCGTCCTCACGGGCGACGCATCGGGCACGACGGCGTCGCTCACCGTCGCCGACGGGACCGGCGCGCCGGCCGCGGCGCTCGGCTTCGCGACGACCACCGTGACCGGCGCCGACGCTGCGGTCGACGTGCGCGTGAGCGGCGTGACCGCGGACGGCCAGCGCCACGTGTACACGTTCGAGCCGCTCGGCGACGGCCGCATCGGCGTGACGCCGGGGCTGAAGGTCGGCGTGCGCGACGAGCGCGGAAACCTGGTCGCGACGCTCGACGTCGGCGACGGCTACGAGCCGGGCGCGGAACTCGAATTCGCACCGGGACTCACCGTCGCCTTCGGCGCCGGCGACGTCAGCAAGACCGCCGGCCAGCGGTTCGAGCTCGAGGCGCCGGGCGTCACGGACACCGCCGACTTCTTGCCCGCGTTCGGGCTGAACTCGCTGTTCCTCGGCCACGACGCGGCGACGATCGAAATCGACCCCGACCTGCTCGACGACCCGGCGCGCATCGCGGGAGGCATCGGCGGGTCGATCGGCGACGGTGCGAACTTCGACCGCTTCGCTCAGCTCGCCGACCTCGCGTTCAAGGGTCTCGGCAACCGGACGGCGCACGTCTTCGCGAGCGGGATCGCCGGCGCGCTCGGCAACGCGTCCGCCGCCTCGCGCAAATCGCTCGACTCCGTGGCGACGCAGATGCTCCTGCTCGAGGACACGCGCCAATCGCAATCGGGCGTGAACGTCGACGAGGAGCTGCTCGACCTGCAGCGCTTCGAGCAGATGTACCAGGCCGCCGCGAAGTACCTCGGCGTCCTGCGCAGCGTCGACCAGGAACTGTTCAACATCGTCTGAGGGCGACACCCCGATGTCCGCACGCATCACCCCGGCCTTCCTGTTCGCCCACGCGCGCTACGACCTCGCGACGACGTTCTCGCGGCTCGCGCGCTTCCACAACACGCTGTCGTCCGGCAAGGAGATCACCTCCATCGCCGACTCGCCGCCCGACGCGCTGCGCGTGCTCGACCTGCACGTTTCTGCGCAGCGGCTCGACCGCCTGCGCGGCTCCGTCCTCGACGCGCGCGGTGTCGCCGACTCGCAGGCGTCCTTGCTCCAGAACGCATCGACCGTCCTCACGGAGGCCCGCGCCCGCGCGCTCGAGGCAACGAGCGGCGCCAACTCGCAGCAGGACCTCGAAGCGATCGCGACCGATCTCGACGGGATGCTCGACCAGCTGCTCGCGATCGCGAACGACCGCTCCGACGACCGCTTCACGTTCGCGGGCTCGCGCGTCACCTCGCTGCCGTTCGCGGTGCGCACCGGGGTCGGCGACGAGGTGGTCGGCGTCGACTACGCCGGCGACGACCTGCATCGGTCGGTGCGCTTCGGGCCGAACGACCTGCGCCCGATCGACCTCTCGGGCGCCGACGCATTCCTGCGGCTGCGACGTGGGCCCACGCGCCTCGCCGGCGTCTCCGGACTCGTGCCGGTCCCCGGCGCGTCGGACACGATCGTCGGCGACGCGCGCATCGTCGTGAAGCGCACCGCGACCGACTACGGCGACGGGACGATCACCGGCTCGCCGCAAGGAGCGGGCGACTCCGCCAGCGGACTGCGCCCCGGCGCGAACGCCGCGTCCGACACGATCGTCGGCGCGCACAAGCTCACGATCACCTCGAGCGTCCCCGGTCCCGGCGGCACGATTCGCCTGGACGGCGGGCCCGAGCAGACCTTCACGGGCACAGAAACCGACTTCGTGGTCGACGACACCGCGGGCGGCGTCGTCCACGTCGACCTCTCGGCGATCACGGCCGGATTCAACGGCACGATCGAAGTCCGCGGTCAGGGCACGATCGGTGTCGACGGCGGTCCGCCGCAGGCGATCACGTTCACGGCGAACCAGACGCTCGACTCCGGCGACGGTCGCGTCGTCCACGTCGACACGCGCGGCGCGCGGCTCACCGGAGAGACGCTCGCAGTGTTCCCGGGCACGACCTCGGTGTTCGAGGCGATGATCCG
>CAZOLL010000774.1:0-2014 GCA_964580365.1 uncultured Phycisphaeraceae bacterium | reverse complement strand
AGTGCTGCCCCTTCGTGCGGCACTGCCGACGCAGGCAGCAGGTGTGGACGTTCAGGAGCCCGCGGTCCTGGTGCAGGACGAACCAGTTCGCGCCGGCGTGATGGCAGACGGGACACTTGCGGCGCCGGCAGATCGCGCACGACAGACGCGGAACCCGCACCGGCCGGATCATGGCCGGTTCGATCGGTCGGTAGTCCGGGCGTGAAGTGTCGAGCGAACCGCATGGGAATGTCCCCGTGAGGGTCAGTGGCCCGATCCGGTGATGCGTTCGGTGGGGGGCGCGAGGTCGGCGAGCGCGCGGCGGCGCAGCCACCAACCGAGCGCGAACAGCGCGGCGATCACCGCGGCGTTGAGCGCGATGCCCTGGAGCGGCGTCATGCGTCACCCCGCAGGATGCGGTCGGCGCGCACCGCGACCGCCCGCTCGCGCAGCGCGTACAGTTCCCGCGCGAGCGCCGGCGCGAGCGGCGCGCCCTCGACCGTGGTGACGTTGCCGCACAACGCGCGCCCGAACAGCCCGTCGAGCGGCGCGTCGAATGACCAGCGGCCGTCCGTGACGATCTCGTCGGGGTGCGGGTACGGCAGCGCGTACTCGGCCCGCACCGCGCGGTAGGGCTGGCCGGACTTCTCGGCGTGGCGGTGGCACGCCGCGGCGAACGCGATCGACAGCTCGGCGATCAGCGGCGCGCCGGCCTTGCCGGTCCGCATCGCGGCGAACAGCGCCTTCTCGGCGAGCGGCGGCAGCCGGTGCTCGGCGTAGCCGTCCGGCATCGCGTCGATCGGCGCGAGTTCTTCGTCGGCGCGCTCGGCCGCTTCGGACGCGCGGCCGACTTCGTCCAGGTGACGCGCGGTGTCGGAGGCGATGGGGCAGCGGTTCATTGCGCCACCGCCGTTTCCGCGCTGACGTTCGCCGGCTGCCGGCGGCACGCGACCGTTCCGGCAGCGTCGACCGCGACCGATTCGGCCCACTCGAGCCACGTGTGCAGGCCCGAGAGGAAGGCGTTCCAGTCGCGCCGGTCCGAAGCGTTCAGCGTGTTCGGGTGCGCGATCACCGCCAGCACGATGTCCGCTCGGATGCGGCCGAGCATGTCGACCAGCGCCCGGTACGGCATGGCGCGCGGGTTCTGCCCGACCATCGCTTCGACCGCCTGCTCGCGGGTCGCGCGGCTCTGGCGGTAGGTCTCGACGAAACGCGCCGCGCGCTCGTCGGCGATCGGGCAAGACACGTCGTCGGCGGGGGAGTGCCGGCAGTCCTCCGGCTTGGTGGCGAAGTGTTTCATCGCGCACCGCCGATCGCGTCGCCGAGCGCGTGGGCGCGTGCTTCGGCTTCGAGGGCTTCTGCCACGGCGCCGAGCGCGTAGCGCAGTTCCGCGACGCGGTCCGACTGACTCTTCGTGTCGAGCGCGCGGCGAAGCGCGCCGGCGGCGCAGCAGACCTTGTCGCGGACCGCGTTCTCGGCGTAGGTCCGCAGCACCGACAGCGCGGGCTTGTGGCCGGCAGCGACGATGGGGGTCTCGACGGCGCTCACAGAGCACCGCCGTTCAGCTTCGCGTCGAGCTTTTCCTTCTCGATGCCGCGCGCGGTCGCCGCGAGCGCGAGCTGCCAGATCCGCGCTTCGAGGCGGGCGATCTCGGCGCGGTCAGCGTCCGGGGCGGCGCACGCCTTCGCGAGCCGTTCGACCTCACCCCAGTTCAGCATCCGCTTGCCGGTGCGAGCTGCGACGAGCCGATCCTTCGGCATTTTCACGCGCTTCGCGAACGCGAGCACGGGGAACGACGGCGCTTCGAACAAGAGAACGAGGGTGGCTTCGTCCACGGCGGTGAGCCTCGACCGCCGATTCAGGACCGCGCGTTCCCTCGTGCGCGTTGCGACTGCTGTCGCGACCATCGGATGCCTCCGCGTTGCGGGGCTCCGAGGGGCCTAAACCTTCTCCGATTGCCGGTTTCGTCGCGTTTTAGCGAACGTCCGATAATCTATATTCTGTTGTGATGGGGACGTCGTTGGACGAGCGATCG
>CAZOLL010000773.1:0-2014 GCA_964580365.1 uncultured Phycisphaeraceae bacterium | reverse complement strand
AGGACTTCGGATTTTGAATCCGACGCGTCTGCCAGTTCCGCCACTCTGGCCGGCCGTCCGCGCGAACCGAATCGAGGGGACAGGATAGCGGTCAGCGCGTGCTCTCGTCGATCGCGATTCCTCGCGCGCGGACTTCGGCGAAGAACCGATCGAGGTCGAGCCAGCGCTCGCCGGGACGCACTCCGAATCCGTCGACCTTGTCGCGCCCGAGCTCGAGCGCGACGATCGCGGCGGGATACGCCGTCGTGCGCGCCATCGCGCTGAAGCCCGTCGCCTCGTGGTGCAGGTCGATGATCTGGTTCGACAGCGTCACGTTCTTCCCGGCGCGCGTGCCGTCGACCTCGACGCGAACGAGCACCGAGTCCTTTCCGGAGGTCGAGAGGACACGCTCGAGCGCGGCCTCGAGCACCGCGCGCGGGGAGATCTTCCGGTCCCCCACCGCGATCGGCTCCTCGGAGGCGAGCCCGAGGTCGAACAGGAGCTTCATGCGCGCAGCGTGTCCGGGGTAGCGGATCGTCTTGTACTCCATCTCGGACACGCGCCCGGCGAACGTCTCGGGAAGCGTCGAGAGCCCGCCGGAGGTGTGGAAGCACTCGAGCTTGCCGAACGGGGCCGGGAACTCGAGGGGTTCGATCTCGGTGAGCGACTCGACCACGACCGTCTTGCCGCCGCGCACGACGAGAGCCGGCTCTTTGTATTCGTTGATCAAGCCCTCGACCGAGAACACCAGTCGGTACTCGAGCGGACCCGGTCGGTCCTGCGGCAGCCCGCCGACGCGGATGCGCAGCGCCCGGCACGTGTCGAGCTTGGCGACGAGGCGCGCCGCAAGCAGGTCGGCCATACCGGGAGCCAGACCGCAGTCGGGCACGATCCGAACACCGGCCGCGCGCGCGGCCGAATCGAGGGCGATCGTCTTTCGCACGACGTCGTTGTTGCCGCCGAGGTCGACGAGGTGGCAGCGCGCGGCGATCGCGCACTCGGCGAGCGCGACGTTCAGGTTGTAGGACGCGGCCGTGAGCGCGGTCTTCGCCCCGCGCAAGAGCGCCGTGACGGCGCCGCGGTCGCGCAGGTCACAGGTCACCGGCTTCACCTTCTTCCCGAGCCGGCGCGCCGCATCGCCCGCGCGCGTCGCGTCGACGTCGGCGACCACCACTTCGGTCACGTCGGGCTGGCTCGCGAAATCGAACGCGGCCGCCACCCCCATCCGTCCTGCTCCGAGCACGACGCACTTCACGAGGCACCTCCGGCGCGCGTCCCGCGCGCGAGCGCTCCGTCCACCAGAGCGGAGCAAAGTCGTTCGTAGGACATTCCCGCCACGCGCGCGGCGAGCGGCACGAGCGAGAGATCGGTCATGCCCGGCAGCGTGTTGATCTCGAGGAACACCGGCGCACCGTCCGCGGGGACCATGAAATCCGACCGCGAGAACGAGCGGCAGCCGAGATGGTCGTGGATCGAGACCGCGGCTTCCTGCAGCGCTCTCGTGGTCGCGTCCGGCAGCGGCGCGGGGCACAGATCTTCGCTGCCGCCGGGCGTGTACTTCGCGGCGTAGTCGAAGAACTCGTGGCCCTTCGGCTTCACTTCGACGACGGGAAGCGCGCGCGCACCGCAGAACGCGTCGCCGAGGACGGGACAGGAGACCTCGCGGCCCGCGACGCCCGACTCGATCACGACCCGCCCGCCCTGCGCGAGCGCGGTCTCGATCGCGGGCGCGAGGGCGTCGGGCGCGGAGACGCGAGTGACACCGACGCTCGACCCGGCGCACGCGGGTTTCACGTAGACGGGGAACCCGAGGCGTCGTGCGCGGCGGACCGTGTCGGCGACCGCGGCCGAATCTCGGGCCGGACCGCCTTCGACCGCCTCGGCGACCCGGATGCCGAGCGTCTGCGCGACGCGCCGAGAGAGCCCCTTGTCCATCGCGATCGCCGACGCGGCAACGCCGGAGCCGACGTAGCGCACGCCGCAGACGTCCAGGAAACCCTGGAGCGTCCCGTCCTCGCCGAACGCGCCATGCAGC
>CAZOLL010000772.1:0-2037 GCA_964580365.1 uncultured Phycisphaeraceae bacterium | reverse complement strand
CGCGAGCCCGTCGAGGACGAGTCCCGCAAGCCGCCACGTCGCGCGCAGCGCGATCGCGAACCCGACGAACCCGCCGAGGAACGACCAGTCGACGGCATCGAAGCCGAGCCGGAGGCCGAGCGCGATCCACACGATCCAACCGAAGTCGACGTACCCTTCGACGCGCGCGCCGAACCACGTCAGCCCTTCGCCGCGCACGAGCGCGCGCGCGTAGTCGAACGCGATGAACGCGTCGTCCTGGACGAAGCGGTTCTTCCACGCGAGCGCGAGACCGAGGACAGCGAGCAGCACGAAGCAGATCCGGCTCGTGCGACCCTCCGCGTCCGCCGCCATGTCGCGCATCTTCCGAAGCCCTCGATCTCGCGGCACTCTATCCTCTCCGCGTGCGCCGCATCCTGCTCGCCCTGCTCGGTCCGATCGTCGTGCTCGGGACGATCGAGCTCCTGCTCCGCGCCGCGGGAGTCGCGCGCGATCCGCCGTGGTTCCGCGTGATGCGCTCCGACGACGGCCGCATGCGCGTCGTCGTGCCCGCGCCTGCCTCGACGGAATGGGGCGACGCGACGCTGACCTCGCGGAAGCCGTCCGGTACGTTCCGCGTCGCGTTCCTCGGCGCGTCGACGACGTTCGGGACGCCGTACGCGCCGGAGTGCACGATCCCGCGCATCGTCGGAGCGCGGCTCGCCGCGCTGTTCCCCGGCCGCGCGTTCGAAGTCGTCAACCTCGGCGTACCGACCGAGCCGATGCGCACCGCGCGCCGGCTCCTGCCCGTCGTGCTCGACGCCGGCGTCGACGCGGTCGTGCTCGAGACCGGGCACAACGAGTTCCTGCCGAACGCGCTCGTGAACGACGACGCGACGCTCGATCGACTCCGCGAGAGGATCGCGGAGACGCGCATCGGACGGCTCGCGTTTCGCGTGCTCGGTCGCTCGGCGGAGTCGATCGAGCCCGGCGACCCGGCGGGTCTCGCGCGCGGAGCGTTCGGAGCGATCGACGCGCCGATCCTGCTCGGCGCGGAAGCGCGCGCGCGGCGCGACGAAGTCGAGCGTGGGTTCGAGCGCGAGCTCGGGCGGTTCCTCGACCTCGCACGCGACGCCGGAGTCCCCGCGATCGTCGTCGTGCCGCCGTCGAACGACTCGGAGTACTGGCCGGAGCGCTCGATCGTCGACGGCGCGATCGACGCCGCTCGCGCGGCGTCGATCCGCGCGGACCTCGCGGCGATCGAGGAGGAGTTCGCGCGCCTCGGTCCCGGCGCGGGGTCGGCCGCCGCGGCCGCCGCGAGCGGTCTCGCGAAGTGCGACGCACTGCTCGCGCGCGAACCGTCGCTCGCGATCGCCCTGCACCGGCGGGCGTCGTTCCTGCTCGCGCTCGGTCGCGACGCCGAGGCGCGCGCGTCGTTCGCCGCGGCGGCCGACGCCGACGCCGCGCCGGTTTCCGCGACGCCTCGGGTGTGCGAGCTCGTGCGCTCCGTCGCGCGCACCCACGACGCGACGGTCGCCGACGCCGCCGCCGCGTTCGCGCTCGCCGCGGGCGAGCGTCTGCACGGCCTGATCGTCCCCCCGCTCGTCGTCGACCACTGCCACCCGTCGCCGGCCGGCCAGTACCTCGTCGCGACCACCGTCATCGACGCGCTGCGCGAGCGTGGCGCGTTGTGCGCACCGACCGCGTGGCCTGCGGCGGGCGACCTCGAGTTCCCCGCCGCGATCTCGACGATCGGCGCGAGCGCTCGCGCCGCGGAGCCTCCCGAGAGCCCAGCCGCACTCGCTGACCAGCGCTTCGCCCTCGGGTCGGTCGAGCGGCAGCTCACCGGCGTCGTACGAGACCAGCACCACCACGGGCGACTGGCGTCGCTCCCCGACCCCTCGGGCGCGCGTGCGCGTCACGCGGTCGCGCTCTGGCTCGCGGACCAGCTCGAGCGCGCGAAGAGCGAGATCGATCAGGTGCGGACGTCGGCAGGCGCGGGGAAAGCGGACCTCGAGCGCTTCCTGTTGCTCATGGCCGAGTCGAGCGAGCGGGTGGCGTCGCGGCTCGCTGCGATCG
>CAZOLL010000771.1:0-2049 GCA_964580365.1 uncultured Phycisphaeraceae bacterium | reverse complement strand
CGAGACCCGCGCGCTCGAAGGGTTCGTCCTCGGACCCGACGGCGCCCCGATCGACGGCGCGCGCGTCGCGCTCGGCGAGACGATGCACAAGCGCTCCGACTCGGAGGGCCGCTTCCGCTTCGACTACGACGCGAACGATCCGCCCGCGCGCGTGGTCGCCGTCGCGCGCGGTCTGCGTCCCGTCACGATCGAACGCGGCGACGCACAGTGGCCGCCGTTCGTCGAGTTGCGCCTGACGGACCCGCCGCTCGCGATCGCCGGCACGGCCGTCGACACGGACGGCAACCCGGCGGCGGGCGTCGAGGTCTGGGTCGCGAGCAACACCGTGCTCGGCTCGTTCGACGGCGACATGCTCATCGCAGAGATCGCCATGACGGGCGACGGCTCGCTGCAGCGCTCGACGATGACGGACGCGAACGGACGCTTCCGGCTCGACGGCCTCGTCGCGCGCACCTACCGCGTGGCGGCGATGGACACGAAGCGCGCGTGGGAGATCGACGCGGGCGACGTGCCGGCCGGCACCGAAAACCTCGTGATCCGCTTCCCCGCGAACGCACTGCATCGCACGCTGGCCGGCATCGTCGTCGACTTCGCCGGTCGCCCGGTCGAGAGCGTGAGCGTCGCGGTGATCAAGGACGTGCTCGCCGCGGAAGATCCGGTCAGCAAGGCGCGGTACTACAACCAGGCGCTCGGCTCGCAGGCCACCACCGGCGCGGGCGGCGCGTTCACGTTGAAGGACGTGCCCCACGGCGCGACGCTGCGCGTGACCGGCGCCGATCTCTCCGGCGAAGAGACGTTCGACCTCGCCGACCCGCCGGTCGAACCGGTGCGACTGCGCGTGTCGCGCGCGTGCTGGTTCCGCGTCGCGCTCGCGACTCCGCCCGCGAGCGCCGCGTCGATCCGGTTGTTCGATGCCGCCGGCGAGAGCGTCACCGTCTCGAGGCGCGGCGCGGGACGCGTCGAGGTGTTCACGAGCGTCCCCATCGTCGGCGGCGAGAGCGAACGCTTGCGGACGAACGACAAGGTCGCGGTCCTCGCGGTGTTCGACGCGAACGGCAAGGAGATCGAGCGGCGCTCGACGCGCCTCGCACCGGGCGAAGAGAACGTGATCCGCTGATCGACTCCCGTCCGGTTCAGCGCTTCAGCACCAGCTTCTCGCGGGTCCCGTCTCGAACCTCGAACGGCGTGCGGATCGGATCCTCACCCGGGACGGTGACGATCGCGACGTACTTCCCGGGCAGGAGCGCGATCGGCATGTAGGTGCCGCCGAACGTGCGCGAGAGGCGCGCGACGATGTTGCCGCTCTCGTCCTCGAACGCTGCGGTCACGCGCTCACCGTTCTTGCCGAGCAGCGTCGACGAACCGCGCGCGTCCACGACCCCGGCGTGGATCTCGACCATCACCTCGCAGCCGATCGCGACGGTGACGTCGACGACCTGGTCGCCGCTGCCGGTGACCTCGAACTCGTCCGGCGATACCGGCACCACCGGGATCGAACCGTTCTCAGTGCGGGCCGACACCCACGGCCGCGCCCTACCGGCTGCGATGCCGGAGGCGACGAACGACCCGTCGGCGGCGAGATCCGCCTTCACGCCGCGGCCGCCGTCGACGCGCGAGAACCACAGCTCGAATCCGTCGGGCAGCGCGCCGCTGCGACAGGTGACCCGCCCGCGCAGCACGCCTCCCGCGCGCAGGGTCAGCTCCACTTCACGCGTCTCACCCGCCGCGCACTCGAGACCGTCGAGTGCGGCAATCGCGAACCCGGGAGCACTCGCCTCGACGCGGTACGCACCGGCAGGAACACCCTCGAAGTCGCGCGCGCCGTCCGGCGCGGTCGAGCCGCTCAGCGCACGCGAGGTCGAGCGAACGAGGACGCCGGCCCCCGCGATCGGTCGGCGATCGCGTTCGTCGACGACGCGCACGCGCAGTCGCGCGAAGCGGCGGTCGCGATCGGCGGGCAAGACGATCGCCACGTCGGATTCGGCGCTCGACAACGCGCGCTCGCAGCCGAGCGCGCGACGGTCGGTCGCGAGCTGCGCCGCGTCCGGC
>CAZOLL010000770.1:0-2052 GCA_964580365.1 uncultured Phycisphaeraceae bacterium | reverse complement strand
AAGCCGACGACGTTGTCGTAGGAGCCGTCGAGCTTGATCACGAAGCGGTCCGCAGTCTCTTGGATCGCGTAGGCGCCGGCCTTGCCGAAGCACTCGCCGCTCGCGACGTAGTCCGCGCGCTCTTCGTCGCTCCACACGCGCATCGTCACGGCGGTCACCGCGTGCGCGGACATCTCGATGCCCGTCGGACGGTGCAGGAGCGCCACGCCCGAGATCACGCGGTGCGTCGTGCCGGAGAGCGCGCGCAACATCGCGTCCGCGTCGGCGTCGTCGGCCGGCTTGCCGAGCAGCCGATCGCCCAGGACGACCAGCGTGTCGGAGCCGACGACCGTGCCGAGCTCGACGTCGCGCGCGATGGCGCGCGCCTTCCGCATCGCAAGCTCCTCGGCGACGGTCTCCGGCGGCATCGCGGGCGGCGGCGTTTCGTCGACGTCCGCGGGTCGCACCACGAACTCGAGGCCGAGCCGCGCGAGGATCGTGCGGCGGCGTTCCGAGGCCGACGCGAGCGCGAGCGGCGCGAGCGCCGGCGACCAGGCCCGCGGCGCGCGCGTCCCGTTCACGCGGCGAGCTCGCCCTTCATGTCGACGCGGTGGATGAGGTACTGGAAGCGGACGCGCTCCTTCGGCGGCACGATCTTCTCGAGCAGCTTCTTCGCGATGTTCAGGCTCGAGGTCTTTCGCATCAGACCCAGCTTCGTGACGACGTTCACCGCGTGCTGGCTGATGACGAGGCCGTCCGGCTCCGGAGCGTTGTCCTCGAAGAACTGCAGGAGCACGTAGATGAGGTGCAGCCCCATCGGCTCGAGCTGCAGGAGGATCTTCGTGCGCTGCGGCGTCTCGAACAGGCGCACGAACTCGAGGTCCTTCTTGTGGAAGTCGTAGAACAGGCGCGAGAGCACGGCGAGGATTCGCGAGATCTTGTCGTCGAGCTCGGTGAGGCGGACGTCTTCGAGCACCGCCACGATCTCCTTCGGAGTCGCGACGCGGAGCTCGTTCCACTCGACGTACTCGCGCTCGAGGATCGAGAGCGCCTTCGACGCCTTCTTCGGGTCGTCGTGCTCGAGCAGGATGAGGTAGATCACCTGCTCCAGCGGAGGCGCGTCGGGCAGGAGCTTGATCTGCCCGTACTGCTTCTCGAGCTTCGCGAGATAGTTGCCGAGCTTCTTCGCCGCGTTCGGCGCCAGGTCTTGCGACATCGTCAAGCCTTCGCCTTGGCCAGGACCCCGGTCTTTTTGAACAGCTGCGTGACGATCTCGGTCGGCTTCGCGCCGACCTTCAGCCAGTGCTGCGCGCGCTCGACGTTCACCTTGAGGTTCTTCGTCGGGTCGTCGGACAGCGTGTCATAGAAGCCGATGTCATCGAGCGTGCGGCCGTCGCGCGCGGTGCGCGAATCGAACACACAGATGCGGTACGCCGGGCGGTTCTTGCGCCCGATTCTCTTCAGACGGATGCGAACGGACATTTCACTCCTTTCGAGTCGATCGAGGATTCAACCAATTCATCGGCGGCGGTTGGCCTTCTTGCGTTGGCGCTCCGCCTTGCGCTTCTCGCGCAAGAGCTTGCCGCGCTTTCGCAGGTCGTCCAACAGCTCCGCCTTGTGCTTCTTCGCCCCGCCGAGCCCCGGCATCATCCGGGTAGCGAGCTTGCCGAACATTCCTTGGCCCTTCAGTTCGCGCATCATGCGACGCATGCCGTCGAACTGCTTGACCACCTGATTCACGTGATCGAGGCTCGTGCCGCTGCCTCGCGCGACGCGCCGGCGGCGCGAGACGTCGAGGATCTCCGGCCGCAGGCGCTCGCGCTGCGTCATCGAGCAGATGACGGCTTCGACGCGGTCGAGGGCGTTGTCCTCGATCGGCAGGTTCTGCAGCTGCGAGCCGACGCCGGGCAGCATCGCCATGACGTCCTTCAGCGGGCCGAGCTTCTTCATGGACCGCAGTTGGAACAGGAAGTCCTCGAACGTGAAGTTGTCGCTGAGCAGCTTCACGACCGCCTGCTCGGCGTCCTTCTCTTCGATGACTTCCTGCGCACGCTCGACGAGCGAGACGACGTC
>CAZOLL010000769.1:0-2062 GCA_964580365.1 uncultured Phycisphaeraceae bacterium | reverse complement strand
CGCGTGCGTCGGTCGCGGCGGGCGAGCCGTGCGAGATCCGCGTCCGCTCGATCGTCCCGAGACCGCGCTCGAACGAAGCGGCTCCCCAGGTGTCGCTCGCGCTCGACGATCGCCCGATCGCCGGCCGCGTTGTCGAAACCGCCGGCCTCATGCCGGGAGTTCACCGCGTCGACGTGCGTGCAGGAGGCTCGACCGTCGCGTCGACCGGGTTCGTCGTCCGCGACGACGCACTGCTCGCGCGCGGCCCCCGCGTCACCGCGGGACGCGACTTCCTGAAGAAGGACGGGAAGACGTTCGTCGTCGCCGGCACCACCTACATGGCGTCGGACGTCCACCGGAAGTTCCTGTTCGAGCCGAACCCGGCGCTGTGGGACAAGGACTTCGCGGCGATGCGGGACGCCGGCATCAACTTCGTGCGCACCGGGCTGTGGACCGGTTGGACGCGCGCGATGCTCGACCCGGGCGCGGTCGACGACGGCGTGCTGCGCGCGCTCGACGCGTTCGTGCAGGTCGCGGCGTCGCACGACATCGTCGTGTGCTTCGACTTCTTCGCGTTCCAGCCGCCGGCATTCGGCGGCGTGAATCCGTGGCTCGACCCGCGCGCGCGCGCCGGCCAACGCGAGTTCGTGCGTGCGATTGCGGCGCGCTGGCGCGGCTGCGGGTGGATCCACTTCGACCTCATCAATGAACCGTCCTACTGTCCGTCCGACCGGCTGTGGACGAACCTCCCCGTCGGCGACGAGTTCGAGAAGCGCGCGTGGGTCGAGTTCGTGCGCGCGCGCCACGGCGGCGACCTCGCCGCGCTGCGCGACCTGTGGCGCGACGCGTCGGACGACCCGCTCGCGTTGCCGACCGAGAAGGACCTCGCGCACGCGATGGTCCGGCAGGACCGCCATCCACGCAAAGCGCTCGACTTCTGCCTGTTCACGAACGCGGTGATCGCCGAGTGGGCGGCCGACCTGCGCCGCGAGATCCGCGCGGCGGCGGGCGACGACGCGCTGGTCACGCTCGGCCAGGACGAGGGCGGCACCTCGACGCGGCCGACGCAGCAGCTCCACTTCGAGAGCGTCGACTACACCTCGATGCACACGTGGTGGAACAACGACGACCTCCTGTGGGACGGCGTCGTCACGAAGGTGCCCGAGCGCCCGAGCCTGATCCAGGAGACCGGGATCATGCGGCTCGAGGACCAGGACGGCGCGCCGTGGCGCACGCCGGAGGAGGCGCGATTCCTGCTCGAGCGCAAGCTCGTCTACGCGGTGATGTCGCGCGGCGCGGGCGCGGTCGAGTGGTGCTGGAACGTGAACCCGTACATGCCGATCGACAACGAGTCGGTGATCGGCCTGATCCGCCCCGACGGTACGGCGAAGCCCGAGCTCGAGGCGATGCGCGAGTTCGCCGCGTTCTTCCGCGATGCGGGCGAGTGGCTCGATGACTACGAGCCCGATCCGGTCGTGCTCGTCCTGCCGCACACGCGCACGTTTCTCGGGCGGCCGGAGGGACAAAACGGCGTGAAGCGAGCCGTGCGCGTCATGACGGAGCACTTCGGCGTCGTGCCGACCGCGATCTCGGACCAGCGTGTGACCGCCGACCGACTGAAGGGCGCGAAACTCGTCCTCGTCCCGGCGCCGGAATTCCTGGCGCCGGACGCGGCGCGCGCGCTCGTCGACGCGGCGGACGCGGGCGCGACCGTCGCGGTGTCCGGGTACCTCGAAGGCGACGGTTACGGCCGCGGTCGCGACGACCTGGTCGCCGCGGGCCTCGCGTTGCCGGGCCCGGCGGTGCCGTTGTGGATGCACCACGTCGGCACCGAGCGCGGCACGATCGGCTTCTTCGACGACAACGCGCGCCAGTGGTTGCGAGCGGCCACGCCGCCGGACCCCGCGACGCCCGGCCATCCGCGCATTCGTCGCGAGCCGCTGCCCCTCGAGCTCGCGAGCGAGCGCGGTGCGTTGTTCGCCTCCTACCTCGCCACGTTCTCGGCGGCGGGGATGCCGGTCACGCTCGGCGAACTGCCCCCGCTCGCGTCGCGCGTGCTGCTCGCACCGAAAGCTGCGCTGGT
>CAZOLL010000768.1:0-2065 GCA_964580365.1 uncultured Phycisphaeraceae bacterium | reverse complement strand
TCGCGCTCGGCGGCGAGTACGGCGGCGCGGCGACCTACGTCGCGGAGCACGCGCCCGATGACCGGCGCGGCGACTTCACGAGCTTCATCCAGACCACCGCGACGCTCGGGCTGTTCACGTCGCTCGGCGTCATCCTCGCGTGCCGGCTCTCGCTCGGCGAAGATGCGTTCAAGGCCTGGGGCTGGCGGCTGCCGTTCCTGCTCTCGGTCGTGCTGGTCGTGTTCTCGTGGGTCTTGCGCCGGCGGCTGTCCGAATCGCCGTTGTTCGTGCGCATGAAGTCCTCCGGCCGCGCCTCCGCGCGCCCGATCCGCGAGAGCTTCGGCAACCGCGAGAACCGGCGGTTGATCTTCCTCGCGCTCCTCGGCGCGACGGCCGGCCAGGGCGTCGTCTGGTACACGGGCCAGTTCTATGCGCTCTACTACCTGCAGACCGTGCTCGCGGTCGACTTCGTGCGCGCGAACCAGATCGTCGCCGTCGCGCTCCTGATCGGCACGCCGTTCTTCATCCTGTTCGGCGCGCTCTCGGACAAAATCGGCCGGCGACCGCTGATGATCGCGGGCTGCGCGCTCGCCGCGCTCGCCTATCGGCCGATCTACGCCGCGATGAGCGCGGCCGTCCACGGCGGGACGCCGCACGTGCCGGCGCTGATCGGCCTCGTGATGCTGCAGGTCCTGTTCGTGACGATGGTGTACGGGCCGATCGCGGCGTTCCTCGTCGAGATGTTCCCGACGCGCATCCGCTACACGTCGATGTCGTTCCCCTATCACGTCGGCAACGGCGTGTTCGGCGGCCTCGTCCCGTTCATCGCGACGTGGGCGGTCGCCCGCACCGGCGACCCGTACGCCGGGCTGTGGTACCCGATCGCCGTCGCGTCGCTCACCGCGGTGACGTGCTGGTTCTGCGTGCGCGATCGGACCGGGAGTCCGCTGGACGGGGACGCGGAAGCGAAGCCGATAGAATCGCGCGCGTGACGGGCGATGATGCTCCCGGCGCCTCGGGTTCGAGCGACCCGCTCGAGTCGCTCTTGGAAGAATGCATCGCGCGCGCCGAGCAGGACGGCGACGCGGGCGTCGACGACGTCTGCGCGCGGAACCCGGCGCACGCCGACACGCTGCGACGCGAGCTCGCGATGCTCCGCGAGCTGGGCCTGCTCGATCCCGCGTCCCCCGCTTCCCCTGCCGCGGAGCCGGACGGCCCGCCGGTCGAACGCATCGGCGACTTCCGTCTCCTGCGCACGCTCGGCCGGGGCGGCATGGGCGTGGTGTACCTCGCCGAGCAGCTCTCGCTCGGGCGGCTCGTCGCGCTGAAGGTGCTGCGCGGTTGGGCCGGCGCCGGAGTCGCACGCTTCCAGCGCGAAGCGCAAACGATCGCGCGGCTGCGCCACCCGAGCATCGTCACGCTGTACGGCGCGGGCGAGGACGGCGACGCGCGGTGGCTCGCGATGGAGCTGGTGCCCGGCCGCGGCCTCGACGAGATCCTCGCCGACGCGCGCGGCCCACGAGGCGCGGCGCCGGAGATCCAGAGCGTCGTGCGCTGGGGCGCCGAGCTGGCCCGCGCGCTCGCGTGCGCGCACGAAGCCGGCGTCGTGCACCGCGACGTCAAACCGTCGAACGTGCGCATCACGAAGAACGGGCCCGACGGACGCGCGATGCTGCTCGACTTCGGGCTCGCGCGCGACTTCTCGCAGCCCGCGCTCTCGCGCACCGGCGAGTTCCAGGGCTCGCCGCACTATGCGTCGCCGGAGCAGGTCGGCGGCGGCCGCTCTCCGCTCGACGCGCGCACCGACGTCTGGTCGCTCGGCGCGACGCTCTACGAGTGCGTGACGGGCGACGTGCCGCACGCGGGCGAGACGACCGAGCAGATCTTCAACGCGATCCTCACCCGTGAGCCCGAGCCGCCGAAGAAGAAGAACCCTGCGGTCTCGCGCGACCTCGAGACGGTGATCCTGAAAGCGCTCGAGAAGGACCCGGCGACGCGGTACCCGAGCGCCGGCGCGCTCGCGACCGACCTCGAGGCGCTGCTCGCGCTGCGTCCGATCGCGGCGCGGCGTCCCGGACGGTTCGTG
>CAZOLL010000767.1:1393-2071 GCA_964580365.1 uncultured Phycisphaeraceae bacterium | reverse complement strand
GATCCCGCTCGGTCGAAACGTGAGCGCCGCCTTGCCGTTCGCGCCGTCGTACGCGACGCGCTCGAGGAGGAGCGCCGCGACGCGGGCCTGCTCCTTCAGCGTGAGCGCGGCCCAGACGTCATCCCACAGCGAGAGGGCGCGGCGCAGGTCCTGCGCGTCGATCTTCACGCCGTCCGCCCGGGCGCGGGCAGTGGCGAGCGTCGCCTCGAAGACCTCGCGGTCGCCGCCGACCGCGCGGAGCTGCTCGACCACGAGGTCCTCGATCTGCGTCGCTGACACCGACTTCGTGACGCACGCCGACCAGCCCTCCTCGCGCGTCCTCCTGCACACGTAGTATCGAAACAGCCGCCCACGCTTCTTCGTGTACGTCGGCACCATTGGCCGGTCGCACGAGGCGCAGTGGATGAGCCCGGTCAGAAGCATGTGGTGCTTGTTGCGAACATCGCGGCCGCCCGTGCGCGCGTTCTCGGCGAGCAGCCGCTGGGCGGCGTCGAACTGCTTCTCCTCGACGATCGCCGCGTGCTCGGCGGGGAAGACCTCGCCGTCGATGCGGACCTTGCCGACGTACGCCGGGTTCTTGAGGAGTTGAGCGAGGTAGACGCGGCTCATCGGCCGAGGCGGGACCACGCGGCCCGGCTTCGTGACCCACGACTTCGTGGTCCAGCCGCGCGACCTCAC
>CAZOLL010000767.1:0-1383 GCA_964580365.1 uncultured Phycisphaeraceae bacterium | reverse complement strand
CCTCCGCGACGACAGCGGTCAGTGAACGCAGTTCGAGGTAGAGGTCGACGATCGCGCGGACGCGGGCCGCCTCGACTTCGTTGACGACGAGGCGTCGGCCCTCGGGCGCGCGGTCGAAGCCCAGGAGGAGCCCGCCGCCGGTGAACTTCCCGCGGCGCCGGGCCGCGCGCATCTTGTCGCGGGTGCGTTCGGAGATCGTCTCGCGTTCGAACTGGGCGAAGACCGTCAGGAGGTTGAGCGTCAGCCGCCCGACGGACGTGCTCGTGTTGAACTGCTGCGTCACGGAGACGAACGACACGCCCTTCCGGTCGAAGGTCTCCATCAGACGCACGAAGTCCGCGATCGAGCGTGAGAGGCGGTCGATCTTGTAGACGACGACCGCGTCCACGGCGCCCGCTTCGATGTCGGCGAGGAGCCGCGCGAGGGCGGGGCGCGCGACGTTCGCGCCCGTGAAGCCCTCGTCGTCGTAGCGCTGCGGCAGCGCGGTCCACGCGAGCGAGGCCTGCGACTTCACGTAGGCCTCGCAGGCCTCGCGCTGGGCCTCGATCGAGCCGAAGTTGGTCGCGATCCGCTCCTCGACGGACTTCCGTCCGTAGATCGCGCAGCGGACCGACGCCGGGGCCGCCGCTCCGTTGGCGGCGACCCCGTTGCGGGCGGAGTAGGTGGTCCCGTTCCGCCTCATGCCGACTTCGACTTCCGTAATCCGAAGAACAAGTGGCCGTTCCAGTGGGCGCCCGTGACGGCCTTGGCGACGGCCGAGAGGCTCGCGAACACCTGGCCACGCCACTCGAAGCCGTCCTCGAGCACGCGCACGACGACGTTCTGATCCTTGTAGTCCCGGCAGAGCACCGTCCCCGGGAGCGGGGCCTTGGTGTCGCGCACGGGGCCGACCTGCACGATCCGCGGCGCGACGGCCGGCGGTTGTCCCGGCGTCAGGAGTTGCCGGCTCCTCGGCCGGACGTCGCTCTCGCGCGCGAGTTCGGCGGCCCGGCGCTTCGCGCGCTCGGAGAGCCCGCCCTCGGCCAGCGCCTGGATCTGCCAGGCGATCTGCCTGAAGAGCCAGTCGCGGTTGCGGCTCTTCGTCTCCTCGCCGAAGGCCTTCAGGTACTCCTCGCGAAGTTCGCCGACCGTGAGGCGCCGTAGCGCCGCGATCCGCGCGAGCATGGACTCACCGTCCCGGGCGGGGGCGGCGGACCCGCCGACAGCGGCGGGCCCTCCGTTCGTCGTAGCCTCGCGGCTCACTTCGCGTTCTCCTTCCCGGCCGCGGGCTTCGCGCGCCCGAAGAACCGCGGGCCCGAGATCGCGGGCGCCTTCGTGATCTCCTTCGCGATCGCGGTCAACGACCGCCACTCCCGCCCGTCGAACCGGAAGCCCTGCTCGAGG
>CAZOLL010000766.1:0-2074 GCA_964580365.1 uncultured Phycisphaeraceae bacterium | reverse complement strand
GCCGGTCCTGCGTTCAGGCGGTGCCTCCGGCGGGTTCACCGAGGTCGTGGTGCCGACGCGCCCCGACGCGACGCGCATCCAGTTGACGAGCGACCAGCCCGCCGCGGTCGTCGAGACGCGCACGGTGCGGCTCGCGGCGGGCGACAACCGCCTGCGCTTCGACTGGTCGCGCGAGCGCGTCGACGAGAACTCCGTGCGCCTCGAGGTCGCCACCGCGAGCGGCACCGCCGCCGTGACCGCGCGCACGAAGGTCAAGCGGCTCGGCAACACGATCTACTTCACGGTGAACGCGAGCGAGGCGACCGACGCGGTCGTCACCACGCGCTACCTGCTGTGGGGCATCGGTTGGCGCGTCGACTACACCGGGCTCGTCGCCGACGCGAACGGCGACACGAGCACGCTCGAGCTGCGCCAGTCGGTCGAGGTGTCGAACGGCTCCGGCAAGGACCTCGAAGGCGTGACCTTGCGCTTCGAGGGCGGCGAGGTCGCCGGCGTCGCGTTGAAGCAGGGCGAGCGCCGCGAGGTCGAGGTGTTCCGCCTCGCGTCCGTGCCGGTCGTCAAGCGCTACGTGTTCGACCTCGCGCGCTTCGGCGGCACGCCGGGCATCGCGCGCGCGCCCGACCCCGCGGCCGGAGGCGCGCTCGCGCGGAGACTGCTGCCGGCCGGGAAGATCCGCCTGTTCGCGAGCGACGCCGGCGGTCCGCCGCGCCTGCTCGGCGAAGACGTCCTGCCCGCAACGGTGCTCGGCGAGAAGGCGCGCTTCACGACGGGCCTCGCGCGCGATCTCTCCGTCGAGCGACGCGTCGCGCTGCAGCAGAACGAGAACGAACGGCGCGACCGGTGGAACAAGGTGGTCGCGTACGACCAGCGCACCAAGCTGTCCTTCAAGGTGAAGAACGGGATCGGCCGGCAGATCCGCATGAAGTTCGTCGAGCAGCCGGGCGCGCCGTTCACGATCGTCGCGGCGCCCGACGGAGCGGTGAAGAAGAAGGCGGACGTGCTCGAGTTCGAGGTCGATCTCGTGGCCGGCATCGCGGACTCGGTCTCGTTCGACGTCGAATGGCTGCGCTCGAACTTGTTCTGACACTCGCGCTGCTCGCGCCGGCGCTCGCGGATTCCGCGTCTCCCGCGCCTCCCGCGCCTGCGGCACCTGCAGCCGGTGCGGAGCTGTATCCGGCGCTGACCGAGGCGATCGAGCGCGGCGCGTTCGCAGAGGCGCGCCGCCTCTCCGCGTCGATCCCCGCCGACTCGACGTTCGGTCGCAAGGCGTCGTTGCTCACGCGGCTCGCCGACGCGTTCGAGTCGCGCGGTCCCGTCTCGGTCGACGCGGGTGCCGCCGGCGCGGTCGAGACGCGCAGCGGCACGCTGCGGATCTCGCTCGCGCCGGACGGCGCGTTCGCGGCGGCCGTGTGTCCGGAGCAGGGCGCGGGCGGATACCGCTCGATCCTGTTCGGTCATCCCGCTCCGTTCACGAGCCGGGTCACGCTCATGGTCGACGGCGCAGCGCGTTCGCTCGCACTCGGGCGCGCGTACCCGATCCCCGGCGGCGGCGTCGTCGACCTGCGCGACGGCGACCTCGCGATTCAGGTGGCGCTCACCGGCGGGGCCGCACCGCCGTCGCATCCGCGCCCCGATGCGACGGCCGGGCTTCGCGTCGGCGTCAGCGTGCGCAACGACGGCGGCGTCGCGCACACGGTCGGCGTGCGCCTCCTGCTCGACGTCACGAACGGCTTCGACGACGCGCCGCAGATCGCGCTCTCGGCGGGCGCGTCTCGCTCGGTGCTCGCGACGACGACCGTGTTCGAGGGCGACGCCGTTCCGCCTTCGATCGAAGTGGGGGGCCGCTCGCTCGTGCTGCGCGGCCTCGGTCAACCGGCGCCCGAGCGCGTGATCGTGACGCCGCTCGAGCCTGCGCTCGCGTCCGGCCTCGCGATCGTCCTCATCCTCGTGCTGTTGGGGCTTGCAGCCCCCGTCGCGCTCGTGTTTGCGCTCGCGTTTTCGCCGATCGCCTGGGCCTTGGCCTGCGCAGGCGCGTGGGTGGGGCGACCCGCGCGCTAGGAAATGCTAGAAAGGC
>CAZOLL010000765.1:0-2074 GCA_964580365.1 uncultured Phycisphaeraceae bacterium | reverse complement strand
GATCGTGTTCCAGGAGCTCGGCTTCGGCCGGCTCGAGCGGGAGAACGCGCGCGAGATCCCGGGCTCGCCGGGCAAGACCTACCCGATCTCGCACGCGTGGCGGAAAGTGCCGATCCACCTTGTCGGCGTGCAGACGCCCATCGACCGGCGCAGCGAAGGCGTCGCCGGCGCGGCGCGCACGTCGCCGCACGGCCTCGTGCAGGAGTTCCTGAACCGGACCGACGACGCGCTGTGGGGCATCGTCTCGAACGGCGAGCTGTTCCGCCTGCTCCGCGACAACGTGCGCCTCACCCGCCCCGCGTTCGTCGACTTCGACTTGAAGTCGATGTTCGACGGCGAGGTCTACTCCGACTTCGTCCTGTTCTGGCTCATCTGCCACCAGTCGCGCTTCGAGCCGTTCGAGTCCGAGCGCCCCGCGGCCGCGGAATGCGAGGCCGGCCGGCTGGAAGATCTCGTCCTCGAGCGCTGGTCGAAGGCGGCGCACGAGGAGGGCACGCGCGTCCTCGAGCGGTTGCGCGACGGCGTCCAGTCCGCGATCGCCGACCTCGGCCGCGGCTTCCTCGCGCACGCGTCGAACCGGCGCCTGCGCGATCGCTTGAAGGCCGGGGACCTCGCGACGCAGGACTACTACCGGCAACTGCTGCGCTTCGTGTACCGGCTGATCTTCCAGTTCGTCGCCGAGGACCGCGACCTGCTGCTCGACCCGAAGGCCGCCGACGCCGCGAAGGACGCCTACCGGCGTTGGTACTCGACCGCCCGCCTGCGCAAGCTCGCGGAGAAGCGCCGCGGCTCGCGGCACGAAGACTTGAAGGCGATGCTCGACGTGACGTGGCGACGTTTGGGCAAGGACGAAGGTTGTCCGGCGCTCGCGCTCCCGGCGCTCGGCAGCTTCCTCTGGAGCGACGCCGCGCTCGAAGACCTCGGCGGCGCGGCGCTCGCCAATGACGCGCTGCTCGATGCCGTCTACCACCTCGCGTTCGCCGTCGAGGGCGGAACGCGGCGCGCGGTCGACTGGAAGGGCATCGGCCCCGAGGAGCTCGGCAGCGTCTACGAGTCGCTCCTCGAGCTGCACCCCGAGTTGAACGTCGACGCCGCGACGTTCGAGTTGAAGTCCGCGGCCGGGAACGAGCGCAAGAGCACCGGCAGCTACTACACGCCCGACTCGCTCGTGCAGTGCCTGCTCGACACGGCGCTCGACGCGGTGCTCGACGAAGCGGCGCGCGGGGACGATGCGCGCGAGGCGACGCGGCGGATCCTCGCGCTGAAGGTCTGCGACCCCGCCTGCGGCAGCGGCCACTTCCTCATCAGCGCCGCGCACCGGATCGGCAAGCGCCTCGCGCAGGTCGCGACCGGCGACGACGAGCCGTCGCCCGACGAGCTGAAGAAGGCGCTGCGCCAGGTGATCGGCAACTGCATCTTCGGCGTCGACAAGAACGAGATGGCCGTCGAGCTGTGCAAGGTGAGCCTCTGGCTCGAAGCGCTCGTGCCCGGGATGCCGCTCAACTTCCTCGAGGACAAGATCCTTTGCGGCGACGCGCTCCTCGGCACGACGCCCGCGCTCGTGAAGGCCGGGATCCCGGACGACGCGTTCGACCCGATCGAAGGCGACGACAAGCCGATCGCGCGCGAGCTGAAGAAGAAGAATAAGGAGGAGCGCAAAGTCGGCCAAGGCCAGTTCAACTTCGCGGCCGCGGCGGAGCGGACCGAACGCTACGGCGGCCTGACCGCGCTCGCCCGCGAGATCGACGCGCTCGGCGACGAAGCGATCCCCGCGGTCCGCGAGAAGGAAGCGCGCTGGCGACGCCTGCACGATTCTCTGGAGTACCGCGACGCGCGATGGATCGCGGATGGCTGGTGCAGCGCGTTCGTGTGGCGCAAGACGAAGGACGCGCCGCCCGGCGTGACGACGGGGACGATCCGTGCGCTGCAGCGGAAGGAAGATTCGGCGCACTCGCGGGCACAGCGCGACGAAATCGAGGCACTGCGGGACCAGTACGGGTTCTTCCATTGGCACGTGGAGTTCCCGCAGGTGTTCGAGGTGGGAGGGGACGCGAAGAAGGCGAGCGCCGCGGGT
>CAZOLL010000764.1:0-2077 GCA_964580365.1 uncultured Phycisphaeraceae bacterium | reverse complement strand
CCCGAGTTCGAGCGGCGCATGTGGCCGGTCGAGGGCGCGCGGCTCGCCCCGGCCCTCGTGATCCTCGCGCTGTCGATCGGCACCGACTCCCACGAGGTCGAAACCGACCTCGCCGACCGCACGTTGACCGATCGCCTCGCGCGACGGTCCTACGCCGTGCGGCTGGTCCGCAACTTCTTCCGACTGAAGCGAATGCAGGGTCTCGACGCCGGCGGCGGCGGCGCCGCGGCGACACCGGTGATCTCACCGGAGAGGAAAGGCGGCATCGTCCGGCCGGGAGTGCGCGCCGTCTATGACCGCACCGCGCCGAAGTACTCGGTCGAAGCGCACCATCAGATCATCGGCGCGCGCACCGTGATCTCGAGCACGCGCCCGGAGGCGACGGCGCAATTCGAGAAGGCGGCCGCGCGCATCGGCGCGATCCTGCACGACCTGCACGCGGCGGTGGAGGCCCGCGGCGGTCGGCTCGTCGTCGTGTTGATCCCGGACGAGCACCAGCTCGACGAGCCTCTGCTCGAGGCGCTCGCGGCCGAGCAGCACCTCACGCGCGCGGACTTCGACATCGAGCGACCGCAGCGGACGCTGCGTGCGAGGTGCGAGAAGGAAGGGCTCGTCTGCGTCGACGGTCTCGCGGCGCTCCGCGAGAGCGCCCGAGTCGAACCGATGTTCAACGTGCGCGAGGCGCACCTGAACGACATCGGTCACGGCATCCTCGCAGACCTCGTGGTCCGCGCGCTCGTCGAGCATCGCCTGCTCGATTGATTGCGGAGGGCGCTCTCTTCGAGCCCCGGAAGAAGTCGGACTCGGTGGTCAGAACGCGGCTGCGGCCGCGGCGGCGACCGCGTGGTCCTGCTCGCCGCTGCCGCCGCTGACGCCGACGGCGCCGACGACCACGCCGGCCTTCTTCAGCGGGATTCCGCCGGCGAAGACCATGACGCGGCCGCCGTTCGACGCGTGGATCCCGAAGAACTGGCCGCCCGACTGCGAGTGGCCGGCGAGATCCTTCGTCGAGATGTCGAACGCCCGCGACGTGAACGCCTTGTCGATCGAGATCGCCACGCTGCCGAGCCACGCGCCGTCCATGCGCACGTGCGCCACGAGGTTGCCGCCGGCGTCGACGACGGCGATGTTCATCGGTTGCCCGACGTCCTTCGCCTTCGCTTCGCCCGCGGCGATCACGCGGCGGGCATCGGCCAGGGAGACGGTCTCGATCTGGGGCATGGAGTCATCCTTCCGCAAAGCGGGTTTCGTCGGGACGGGGATCTCGCGAGCCGGTCGCGCCGGTCAGGGCGTGATCGGGAACGCGAGGTGGTTGTCGAAGGTGGGCTTCGGCGCGCCGGTGCGAATGGACTGCGCGTAGGCGGTGATGCCCACAGCACCGGGGGCCGCCGGCAGCGGGACGTTGATCGAGAACACGCCGCCGCCCGGGACCGTGCCGATCGGCGTCGGCCACAGGATCGGGAACGTCATGTCGAGGTCGAACGTGCCGATGAAGGTCGGCGACGACAGCGGCGCCGGCAGGAGGCCGAGCGACGCGACGAGCAGCACCGTCTCGCCCGGGACGCCGCCGTCCTCGAGCGTGATCGTGCGGCCGATCGACGGCGTGCCGCGCACGCGGAAGCCTTGGCCGCCGCGGTCGAGGCTGTAACCCTCGCCGCCGTTGCCGAAGCTGTTCGCGTGCACTGCCTTCGTGCCCGCGATCACGAACTGGCCGTCGCCTGAGATGTCGCAGTCGAACACCGAACCCGGCGTGTTGATCGCGCCGATCGCCACGTTGCCCGCGTCACGATCGAACAGGAGGAGCTCGGCCTGGCTGCTGCCCGCTCCGCCCCACGAACCGAGCGCGATGTACTTGCCGTCGTCGGAGAGCGAGACCGCGGCCGGCACATTCTGCAGCGTTCCCGTCGAGTTCTTCGCGAAGGTCCACTTCAACGTCGAGCCGGTGGGCGTCAGGCTCCACACGTAGAGGCGGATGCGGTTCGCATTCGTCGCGTCGTACGCGGCCGCCGCGAACGTCGAGCCGTCGGCGGAGATGTCGCAGCACGTCGACACCATGAAGCCGAGAGTCGCGTCCGAG
>CAZOLL010000763.1:0-2083 GCA_964580365.1 uncultured Phycisphaeraceae bacterium | reverse complement strand
GGCATCGCGTTCGCGCTCGAGTCCGGCCGCCTCCTCGGCGAGAGTGACCCGATCGCGAACCCCGGCGCGTACGCGGCCGCGTTCGAGCGCTCGATCGCGCCGGAGCTCGCTCACGCGTCGCGGCTGCGCCGCGTGTTCTTCGACCCGCGCTTTCAGTCGGCGACGCTCGGGATGCTCGCGGCGAGCGGCCGGCTGCGCGAGATCTTCGCGGATCTCGTCGCCGGCGTGCAGCGCTACTCGACGCTGCGCCGCCGCCTCTTGCGCACGGCGCCGTGGATCCTGCCGAAGTGGGGGATGGCCGCGCTTCGTCAGCGGCGCGCCGCGCCGAGCCGGTAGACCCGCAGCTCGAGGCGGTAGAGGTCGAATCGCCGCATTCGGTGCTCGAACGCCGGCGTCGTGAGGCGCTCGACGGCGTCGAGCACCTCGGGCGAGACGTCGCACGCCCGCTCGTTCAGGATCGGCAGGATGACGATCCGCGCGGGACCCTTCGTCACGTCGACAGCCGGCAGCTCGGACTTCTCGAGCACGACGACGCGCGCGCCGGTCTCGGAGAAGAGCGCCGGCGTCGGAGCGACGATCTCCGAGTCGCGCCGATCGTCGTCGGAGAGCGCGGCGATCGCCGCCGAGGTCGGAAAGCGCAGTCCGCCGCCCGCGTCCGACACGAGCGTCGGCGCGTTCGCGAGCACGACGAGCGCGAACAACACGCGCGCGGCGCACGCGGACTTTTCGGCGACCGACTCGAGCGCGAGCGCCGCGCCGGCGACGAGCGCCGGAGACAGCGCGACGAACGCTGCGAGCCGATCGTGCCAGCCCGGGCAGAGCGCCCACGCGCCCGCCGCGAGCACGAACGCGAAGATCGGCCGCGAGCCGAGCGGCGAACGCACGAGACCGAACGCGGCGAGCACGACCGCCATCCAGCCGAAGTGATTCAAGCCCGCGCACACGGCACCGACCCGCGCGTCGTCCGACCACGCGAGAGGCCACGGGTCCGGCACGCCGCCGAGAGGGACGGGCGCGACGAAACCCGCGGCGAGCACGACGAAGCCGGCCGCGCCGAGCGTGCGCAGCAGGAGTCCCGGCCCGCACGCGAGCGCGAGCGCGCAGGCGCCGAGGACTGCGGGAGCGACGCACGAAGGGCCCCCGCCCGCCGCCGCGACGCGCAGCGGATCGAGCGCGCCGATCGCGAGCGCGAGGCCCGCCGCGGTGCGCCGACCGCACTTGAAGAGAAGCAGCGCGGTGATCGCGAGCGCCGCCATCTCGGCGCCGATCGTGAACGCCCAGGTCGTGATGCCGCGCGATCCGCCGGCGAGGTCGGAGAACGACGTGCCCGGCGCGCGTGCGACCGCGATGCGCAACCCGAGGCCGGCGAGGAGCAGCGCGCCGACGACGCGTCGGTCGAGCGCGGGCGACCCGATCGGCGGGCGAGATGCGGTCAAGGCGCGCGTCCGCTTTCCGTCACCTCGTAGACGCGCAGCCCGCCGTCGCCCGCGGCGGCGAACACGAGGCGCCCGCGCACCGCGACGTCGAGCACGACACCCGTCGTCGGGATCGTCGCGAGCGCGCGCGGCTGCGAGGGATCGGAGACGTCGACGATCGCGAGGTCGCCGGTCGCGCACGCCGCGAGCGGGCCGTCTGCCGCCACACGGAACGCGTCGCCGATCGGCGTCGAGCCGAGCGGCTTCGGCGCGCGCGGATCGCTGACGTCGAGGATGCGCAGCTCGCCGCCGGCGGCCAGGAAGAGTCGATCCCCGTCGGCGCACAACCCGCACTCGGTCGGGCCGGAACGCGACGCGAGCGCGCCCGGAACCTCGTCGAGATCGACGAGCGGACGCTGCGCGAGCGCCGCGTTCTTGTCGAGGTTCGTCGTCTCGAGAACGGCCACGCCGCCCGCGGACGAGAACCACGAGCGCTGATCGCCGCCGATCGCGAAGAGGATGCCCTTGCGCACGATTGCCGCGAGCGAGCGCTCCTTTCCGGCCGGCGCCGGACGCGCGGCGAAGGCGAGATTGCGGCTGTCCGCGACGAGCGTGCCGTGGCCGCCGCCCGCGAGCACGACGAAGCGGCCGTCCGCGGCGAGGTCGCC
>CAZOLL010000762.1:0-2089 GCA_964580365.1 uncultured Phycisphaeraceae bacterium | reverse complement strand
CGACCATGCACACGACGCGACGGTGGCGGTTGAGGGCGCCGTCCGCGGCGGCGAGGCCGAGCCCCATCGAGATCGCGGTGCCGGCATGGCCGGAGCGCATCACGTCGTACGGCGACTCCGCGGGGTGCGGGTAGCCGGAGACGCCGTCCTTCGAGCGCAGCGTGTGGAAGCGGCCGAAGCGGCCGGTGAGCAGCTTGTGCGGGTAGCACTGGTGGCCGACGTCGAGGACCAGGTGGTCCTGCGAGAAGTCGAACACGTAGTGCAGCGCGATCGTCAACTCGACGACGCCGAAGTTCGAGCCGAGGTGGCCGCCCGTGGTGCACACCACGTCGATGATCTTCTGGCGGATCTCCTCCGCGACGCGCGGCAGGTCGGCGCGGGCGAGCTTGACGAGGTCGGCGTGACCGCGGATCCCGGGCAGGAGCGCCTGGACGCGCGCGGCGTCCTCCGCTCGGTCGGTGCGGCCCGCGGCGGCTTCGTGCGAGGCGTTCCAGCGCTCGGGCAGCGACCCATCCGCGGACAGGCTCATCGGATTCGACATTAGGAGGCGGGCTCCAGCGCGGGGCGGGGAGGGGTGCCGGGGGTTCGCCGGCTCAACGGGAGCGCGCGAGCATAATCCCGGCGAGGGATGCGATCAATTCGCCGCGGGGCAGCCCGCGGGCCGCCTGGGCGGCGCGCTTCGTCCGGCGTTCGGCTTCCGCGCGCGCCGCGTCCTCGCCGAGCACGTCCGGGAGAGTCGCCTTGCCGCGCGCGCGGTCCTTGCCGGTGGCCTGGCCGAGCTGCTCGGCGGTCGAGTGCCGATCGAGCAGGTCGTCGACGATCTGAAACGCGACGCCGAGGTCGATGCCCACCGCCTCGTACGCGGCGCTGGCCTCCGCCTCGACGCCCGCAGAGAGCGCGCCGATGCGGAGCGACGCTCCGAACAACGCTGCGGTCTTGCGCAGGTCGATCGCGACGACGTCTTTCTCACCGAGCGCGCGCGTCTCGGCCTCGAGGTCGAGCGCCTGCCCCCCCACCATCCCCGCGGCTCCCGCGGCGCGGGCGAGCACGCGCACCACTGAAGCGGCGCGCTCGGCAGACGGACCGGCGGCGGCGACTTCGAACGCGAGCGTGAGCAGCGCGTCCCCGGCGAGCACCGCCGTCGCGTCGTCGAACGCCTTGTGCACCGTCGGACGCCCGCGACGCAGGTCGTCGTCGTCCATGCACGGCAGGTCGTCGTGCACCAGCGAGTAGGTGTGGACCAGCTCGATCGCGACCGCGCCCGGAAGCGCCGAGCGCGGGTCGCCGCGGGCCGCGTCCGCCCCGAGCAGGCAGCACAACGGACGCAGCCGCTTGCCGCCCGAGAGCGCGGCGTACCGCATCGCTTCGGACAGGCGCTCCGAATCATCTGGCAGCGCGCGCGCGAGCGCGGATTCGAACTCCGGGAGCCAGCGCTTCGCGAACTCGTCGACGCCGCTCACGCGCGGACCTCGACGCGCTCGACCGCGATGCACTTGCCGGTCGCGGCGTCGACGGTGAAGAGCGCTGCGTTGATGCGCTCGTCCCCCTCGGCGACGTCGAAGCTCGCCGGCAGTCCAGTGACGAACTTCTTCAGCACGCGGTCGACGCGCCGGCCGAGAACGGAGTCGTGCGGGCCCGTCATACCGACGTCGGTGATGTACCCGCAGCCGTTCTTCAGGATCTGCGCGTCGGCCGTCGGCACGTGCGTGTGCGTCCCGAACACGACGGAGGCCTGGCCGTCGAGGAAGCGCCCCATCGCGATCTTCTCGGACGTCGCCTCGGCGTGCATGTCGACGACGATCACGCGCGTCTTCGCGCGCAGCTGCTTCACCGCAAGGTCGGCGGCGGCGAACGGGCAGTCGATCGGCGCCATGAACACGCGGCCGATCACGTGCGTCACGCCGACGTCGACGCCCCGTCCCGTCGTCACGACGGTCCACCCGCGGCCGGGCGCCTGCTTCGAGAAGTTGGCGGCGCGCACGATGCGCGCGTCCTTCTCGACCATCGGCTGGAACTCGTGGCGGCGCCACACGTGGTCGCCGCCGGTCAAGACGTCGACGCCGGACGCGAAGAGATCCTCTGCGTCCTT
>CAZOLL010000761.1:0-2090 GCA_964580365.1 uncultured Phycisphaeraceae bacterium | reverse complement strand
AAGCCAGTGCGCCGGCGCGATCCTCGCCAGCGTCGTCCTGCGGCTCCTGTTCCCCGAACCCACGACACTCGGCGCGACGACACCGGCCGGATCGATCGCGCAGTCGTGGGTGCTCGAGGCGATCCTCACCGCCGGTCTCATGCTCGTGATCCTGAGCGTGTCGACCGGCGCGAAGGAGAAGGGCGTCACGGCCGGCCTCGCGATCGGCGCGGTCGTCGCGCTCGAGGCGTTGTTCGCCGGACCGGTGAGCGGCGCGTCGATGAACCCGGCCCGCTCGCTCGGCCCCGCGCTCGTGTCGGGGCGGATGGACGTGCTGTGGCTCTACGTCAGCGCTCCGCTCGCTGGCGCGCTGGTCGCCGTCTTCGCGTGTCGCTGCGTCCGCGAGCCCGGCTGCTGCACAGCGGAAGGAGCGACCTGTTCGTGACGACGGTGAAGCGCCTCCTGTTCGTCTGCGTCGAGAACTCGAACCGCAGCCAGATGGCTGAAGCGTTCGCGCGGATGCTCGGTGGAGCCGAAGTCGAGGCCTACAGCGCGGGTTCGAAGCCGTCTGGAGTCGTGAACCCGAGAGCGATCGAGTCGATGCGCGAAGTCGGTTACGACCTCGCGGCGCACGGCTCGAAGTCGCTCGACGACCTTCCCGACGTGCAGTTCGACTTCGTCGCGACGATGGGCTGCGGCGACGCGTGCCCGATGGTCCGCGCCGCGCGCCGCGAGGACTGGCAGATCCCCGACCCGAAGCACCTCGCGCCCGACGAGTTCCGCGTCGTGCGCGACACCATCCGCGAGCAGGTGCGAGCGGCGCTCGCGGCGCTGGGCGTCGCCGCCGGTTGACCGCCCCACTCGTGCGACCTACGGTCGCCCGACGAGGAGCCCGATTCCTTGCGCGAGCAGTTCCTCACCGAGGTCGCACTGAAGCGGAGCGAGGTGCCGTCGTTCGACGCGTACCCCTTCTGCCTGAACGCCGTGCGCCACCTGAAAACACTTCCGCTGCACCCCAAGGTCACGTTCCTCGTCGGCGAGAACGGATCGGGGAAGTCCACGCTGCTCGAAGCGATCGCCGTTGCGGCGGGATTCAACGCGGAAGGCGGGTCTCGCAACTTCGCCTTCAGCACGCGCGCGTCGCACTCGGAGCTCTATCGGTTTCTCAGACTCGTGAGAGGCACGAAGCGCCCACGCGACGGATTCTTCCTGCGTGCGGAGAGCTTCTTCAACGTCGCGACGGAGATCGAGCGGCTCGACGAGGGCGAAGGCGGTGGCCCGATCATCGCCTCCTACGGCGGCACGTCGCTGCACGCGCAGTCGCACGGAGAGTCGTTCTTCGCCCTCGTGAACAATCGTTTCCGGGGCGATGGTCTCTACCTGCTCGACGAACCCGAAGCGGCGCTCTCGCCTTCGCGGCAGCTCGCGTTGTTGACGCGCCTTCACCAGCTCGTGCGACGCTCGTCGCAGTTCATCATCGCGACGCACTCCCCCATCCTCATGGCCTATCCAGACGCGTCGATCTTCCAGCTGACGGAGAAGGGACCTTCGCCGATCCGGTACGAGGAGACGGAACACTTCCAGGTCACGCGGGACTTCCTCGCCCAGCGCGAGCGGATGCTGAGGACGCTTCTGGAGGACGAACGCGGCCCGGCGCAGGATGCGCGCGCGTGAGGCCGACAACGCTCCGAGTCGAAGTGGTTGGTCGCGATTTGCCGGGCATTCGTTTCGCCGACAAGGAGCCGGTCCACCTCGGGATCCAACGCGGCGACGACGTGATCGAACCGGTGCCGGCCGACCGGCGCACTGTGAAATTCGTCGCAGAGTTCGAGGTCGCAAAGAAGAAGGACGGCTCGCCGAACTTCCTCGGCCCGTATTCGCAGGGCAAACCGGACGACCGGTTCTTCTACCTGTCGTGGTGCGTGAAGACTCCTTCGGGCGCGTTGTCGATGTTCCGTCGATTGAAGGTGCGCCTCGGGCACCTGACGTGGCGCGACATCGAGCGCACGACGAAGACCGGAAAGCCGATCACCGTGATGCTCTCGCTCACGGACGCGAAAGGCGGCCCGCTCTGCGCCACGCCGCCGGCGTCGCACATCTCGTGGAGTGGA
>CAZOLL010000760.1:0-2091 GCA_964580365.1 uncultured Phycisphaeraceae bacterium | reverse complement strand
ACGCGGAGCACAACACGTTCGAGAACGTCCTCGCGGCGCTGAAGGCGCACTACTCCCGCTTCACGCCGGACGCGGCGGCCGAGGAGTGCAAGGTGCCCAAGGACCGCATCGTCGCGGTCGCGCGCGCGATCGGCGACGCGGGCTCCGCGTTCGCCAGCCACGTGTGGAGGAACACGGCGTCCGGCAACGAAGGCGGCTGGCAGGTGTCGCGCTGCCTGATGCTGCTCGAGACGCTGGTCGGCGCGGTCGGCGCGAAGGGCGGCGTGAACCCGAACAGCTCCGACAAGTTCGTGCCGCCGCCCTTCCTCAAGCCGGCGCCGCAGTCGGTGTGGAACGAACTGCTGTATCCGAAGGAGTGGCCGCTCGCGCACCACGAGCTGTCGTTCCTCCTGCCGCACTTCCTGCTCGAAGGACGCGGCAAGCTCTCGGCCTACTTCACGCGCGTCTACAACCCGGTGTGGACCAACCCGGACGGGCTGCTCTGGGAGCAGGTGCTGCGCGACGAGTCGAAGATCGGCCTGCACGCAGCGCTGACGCCGACGTGGAGCGAGACCGCGCAGTACGCCGACTACGTGCTGCCCATGGGGCTCGGCCCCGAGCGCCACGACCTGATGAGCCAGGAGACGCACGCGGCGAAGTGGCTGTCGTTCCGCCAGCCGGTGCTGCGCGCGCTCGCGGAGAAGGACGGTCGCACGGTCGAATCGACGCGAGACGTGAACCCGGGCGAGGTGTGGGAGGAAGACGAGTTCTGGATCGCGCTGTCGTGGGCGATCGACCCCGACGGTTCGCTCGGCGTGCGGAAGAACTACGAGTCGCCGTACCGGCCCGGGCAGAAGGTCACGGTCACCGAGTACTACCGGTGGATCTTCGAGAACACGGTGCCGGGTCTGCCGGCGGAAGCGAAGAAGCACGGCGTCTCGCCGCTCGACTACATGCGGAAGTTCGGCGCGTTCCTCGTCGAGGACGGCACGTGGCAGGCGCACGCGAAGCCGCTCGACGCGAAGGCGATGGACGGCGCGACGATCGACGCGGAGACGAAATCAGTCACGAAGAACGGCGCGGCGATCGGCGTCGAAGTCGACGGCACCGCGCGCGCCGGGTTCGCGACGCCGTCGCGCCGGCTCGAGCTGTGGTCGAAGACGCTCGCCGATTGGGGCTGGCCGGAGCACGCCCTGCCCGGACCGATCGAAACGCACGTGCATTGGAGGAAGCTCGACGCGAACGTCGGCCGCTACTGCCTGGTCCCGACGTTCCGCCTGCCGACGTTGATCCACACGCGCTCCGCGAACTCGAAGTGGCTCTACGAGCTGTCGAACACGAACCCGGTGTGGGTGCACCCAGAGGACGCCGCGCGTCTGCAGGTGAAGACCGGCGACCTCCTGCGCGTGACGACGCGCGCCGGCTGGTTCGTGAACAAGGCGTGGGTCACCGAGGGCATGCGCCCCGGCGTGGTCGCGTGCTCGCACCACCTCGGACGCTGGCGCCTGTTCGACGAAGGCGGTACCGACCGCTGGGCGAGCGCGAGGGTCGAGAAGGCGGCGCTCCAAGACGGCACGACGCGCTTCCGCCGCATCGAGGACATCGGGCCGTACGAAAGCGCGGACCCCGACACGCGCCGCATCTGGTGGAGCGACGGCGGCGTGCACCAGAACCTCACGTTCCCCGCGCAACCCGACCCGATCTCCGGGATGCACTGCTGGCACCAGGCGGTCACGGTCGAGCGCGCGCGCGAAGGCGACCGCTACGGCGACGTCGTCGTCGACCCGAAGAAGTCGATGGAGATCTACCGCGAGTGGCGCGCGAAGACGCGCCCCGCGCCGGGGCCGGGCGGCCTGCGCCGCCCGCTGCACTTCGCGCGCGCCGTGCGCCCGTCGAACGACGCCTACCGCGTCTGACCTCGACCGGAGATCGCTCAAGCGAGCGCGAGCCGATGCCGACAAGAGGTTCGGCCGATCCGACCGCGAGCCTCCCCCGGGGAACACGCGATGCGCGTGCTTTTCGTCGAAGAAGGGTCCGACCTCAAGAATCAGCTCGATCCGATGCTCCGCGCGATCCCGGATCTCGTCTTCCGGATCTCGAGCTCGGGCGAGC
>CAZOLL010000759.1:0-2096 GCA_964580365.1 uncultured Phycisphaeraceae bacterium | reverse complement strand
CTGATCACTTCGCGGGCAAGAACGGCGGCGCCTTCGTGATCTCGAAGCGCCCGAGGTCCTTCTTCGCTTCTTGCTCGATGACGACGCCTTCGCGCGTGAGTGTCGTGTATCCCTCGCACGTCACGGTGAGCCGGTACGAGCCGCCGACCGTCGCCGGGAACACGAACGCGCCGTCCGGTTTCGTCTTCTGCGTCTTCTGGAGCGTCATCTTCGAGCCGCCGCTCTGCGCCGGGAACACGGCGAACAGCTCGACGTCCGCGTTCGCCACGCCCTGACCCGTCGCGGCGTCGACGACCACGCCGAACGCCGAACCGAACTTGCCGCTGAAGTGGAGCGCGGACCAGATCATCACCACGGCGACTGCCGCGAACACCGTCATCACCACCCAGAACCGCGTCGTCATTCAGCGCTCCGATCCACCCGCGCCGGCGTCGGCGCGAAACGCGGAGAGCCCGTCCTTCACGACGCGCTCCGCGGGCTTGCCGCGCGGCGAGTAGGACACGTCGCCCGGCCCGCCTTCGTCCCACCAGTCGTACACGAACACGCCGGACACCGCGCGCTCGCCGCGGAACTCGTCGAAGAACGCCGCGAGGCAATCGGCCTGCTCGTCGCCGTCGTACCGCGTTGTCGTCACGTAGTCCCACGGCGCCTGCGCCGCGCCGTCGCGGCTCGGGTAGCCGAGCTCGGTGAAGATCGCGGTCTTCCCCTTCTGACCGAGGAAGTCGAGCAGTCGCCGCTTCGGAACGCGCCAGCCGGCGCGCAGGTCGTTCTTCGTCGGGTCGTCGACGGTCGCGATCGTGTAGTACCCGGTGAGTCCGACGACATCGAGCGAGTCCCACCACGCGATGTTGCGGTAGTGGTCCCAGTTCGCGGAGTAGGTCAACAGTCCGGGGAAGCGCGCGCGACACGCCTCGATCACCACGCGCCACGCGGCTTCGTCGTCCTCGAGGCGGATCAACTCGGAGCCGATGGAGAACAGGTCCGCGCCCATGCGGCGCGCGAGGTCGGCCTGGTGCGTGATGAAACGCGTGTAGTTGAGGAAGAACTCTCTGCGCCGGTCGCCCTTCGGCTCGAACGCGCCGCGCCACTCGTGCGCGCCGGGACGCAGCAAGTGGACGATCGGCAGCACGAACACTCGGAGCCCCTTCGAGCGCGCGTACTGGCCCGTCCTGACCAGCGTCTCGTCCCACGGCGTGCGGCCGGGTGCCGCGACGATCTCGACGTCACGGATCGTCTCGAGGAAGTGGAACGGGACCAGCGAGATCCAGCCCGCGCCGAGGGCGGCGATCTCGTCGACGCGCGAGCGGTAGTCGAAGTCGCCGGTGTGGCCGAACATCGGCAGCGCGACGCCGGCCTTGCGCTCGTCTTGCGGAGGACGCGGTCCGCACTTCGAGTCGGCGAGGATCCCGCGGCGCGCCTCGAGCGCCTCGCGCGCCGCGGCCGCGAGAACGTCCGACCCTTCGCGAGATCCGAACTCGGGGAAGTACAAAGCGTCGCCCGAGCGAAGAACCGTCTCGTTCAACGAGCGGGAACCTTGCGACACGATCGCCGGCGCGTCCGGTGCATCGGGCGCGCCCGGTTCGCCGAAGCGCCGAATCCGGACCGGCGCCTCGCGGTCGAGCACGCGATCGAGCGCGACCGCGAGCGGGCCTTTGGCGCCGGGGATCGCAGGAGCGGCCGCGCGCGGATCGGTGCCGAACAGGCGGATCGGCGGCATTCCCTCGCATTCGATGCGCCCGTCGGGGAGCACGGCGCGCACGCGCGCTTCGATCTCGGGCGGGCCGCCGTCGCCGGCGAGCGTCGCGCGCGCGCCCGAGAGCACAGCGAAGAACACGGCGAACACAGCGGCGCGCGCGAGGTGAACGAGAGTGCTCCGGGGCGTTGGCGAAAGTCGGAAGAGGATGGTCAAATAGCGCAATTTTGTACCGGGCCCGTCGCCCGCGAAAGAACCGGCCTCAACAGAGCAGGAGCGCGATGCCCCGCCGCACGGACATCAAGAAGATCCTCATCATCGGCTCCGGTCCGATCGTCATCGGTCAAGCCTGTGAATTCGACTACTCCGGCACGCAGGCCTGCAAGGCCCTGCGTGAGGAGGG
>CAZOLL010000758.1:0-2098 GCA_964580365.1 uncultured Phycisphaeraceae bacterium | reverse complement strand
CGAGCGCCGCCTCTCCACCGCGACGCTGCTGCTCGAGGACGACGGACGGCGCGCCCTCGCGGAGCCCGCCGTCGCGCCCGAGTTCGCATCGAGCATCGCGCGGCTCGCACGCATCGACCACCTGCGCGTCACGCTGATCCGCGCGGACGGCGAAGTCATCGCGGACAACGAATCGCCGCTGCCGATCGCGAACCACGGCGACCGCCCCGAGGTCGCGATCGCGCGCTCCGCCGGACTCGGCGCCGACACGCGGCGCAGCGCGACGACCGGTCAGGAGTTCCACTACTTCGCGCGGCGGCTCGACGGGACGAACAGCACCATCGGCTACATCCGCGCAGCGGCGCCGATCGAGGACGTCCAGGCCTCGGTGCAGCAGATGCGCGGCGCGCTGTTGATCGGCGGCCTCGCGACACTCGTGCTCGGGCTGGTCGGCGCCGTGTTCGTCGCGCGCTGGCTGTCGCGGCCGCTCGAGCAGATCCAGGACGCCGCCGAGCGCATCGCCGCCGGCGATCTCGACGTCGCGACACGCGTCCACGGCCCGATCGAAGCCGAGCGCCTCGCTGGCGCGATCCATCGCATGGCCGGCCAGCTCGCGCAGCGCTTCGAGGCGGTCGAGCGCGCGCGCCACGAGATCGAGGCGATCCTCGCGTCGATGGCCGAGGGCGTCATCGCGGTCGACCGCGAGGAGAAGACGCTCCTGATGAACGCGGCGGCCGCGCGCTTCTTGGGGTTGCCGGAGCCGCTGCCGATCGGCGCCCCGCTGTGGCGCGCGGTGCGCTTCCCGGAGCTCGAGGCCGCGCTTCGCTCGGTGCTCGCCGGCACGCACGCCGCTCGCGGCGACGCGCGCGCGCCGGGAGACGGCGGCTCGATCCTGACGATCTCCGTCACTCCCGTCGCGCCGTCGCTCGGCGCGGTGGCGCTCTTGTCCGACGTGACCAAACTGCGGCGCCTCGAGCAGGTGCGCATCGACTTCGTCGCGAACGTCTCGCACGAGTTGCGCACACCGCTCGCCGCGGTTCTCGGCGCCATCGAGACGCTCGCCGACTCCACGGTGGACGCGGAGGATCACGCGCGCTTCCTCGACATCGCGCAGCGCAACTCGGTGCGCATGAAGGCGATCGTCGACGACTTGCTCGAGCTGTCGCGCATCGAAGCGGAAGGCGACCGCATGCAGGTCGAAGCGATCGAGATCGGCGAGCCGATCACCAACGCGTCCGCTGCGCTTCTCGGCGCGGCCGAGAGCAAAGGCGTCCGGCTCGACGTCGCGCCGGTGCCCGAGCTGGTCATCCGCGGGAACGTGAAGCGGCTCGAGCAGGTGTTCACGAACCTCATCGAGAACGCGATCAAGTACACGCCGGCGGGCGGATGCATCTCGGTCACGACGCGCACCGAAGACGGCTTCGCGGTGGTCGACGTCGTCGACACGGGGGTGGGCATCCCGCCGGAAGCGCTCCCGCGCGTGTTCGAGCGGTTCTTCCGCGTCGACAAGTCGCGCTCGCGCGAGATGGGCGGCACCGGCCTCGGGCTCGCGATCGTGAAGCACGCGGTCCGCGCTCACGGCGGGCGCGTGGTCGTGACCAGCGAGCTGGGGAAGGGCTCGAAGTTCTCGGTCCGCCTGCCGATCGGCGAGGACGCGCCCTCGGTCTGACACCGCGGCGGCGCCGGATCCGGCGTTCATGCCGCTTTGATGTTCGACCGACCCGTCCTTTACGAAACCTTCACTCTGCTCGGCCACCGTGTGCGGCGCACCAACCGCACCCCGCGAGAGCTCCGAGCCATGATGAAGTCACCTTCGGTCGGATCGAGCGTGCCGCCCAAAGAGCGGCAGACGCCGGTGGTCCGCCCGCGACTCGACGCACGACGCGACGCGACGTCGAGCGGGACGACCGCGCCGCGCGAGCTCGACCGCGCGAACGACCCGATCGGCTCGCCGGGCGCCGCCCACAAGCTCGAGGTCGACGCACTCTCGCTGTGGTACGGCACGAAGCAGGCTCTCTTCGACGTGTCGCTGCGCGCGGCGTCCGGCTCGGTGACCGCGTTCATCGGCCCGTCCGGCTGCGGCAAGTCGACCTTCCTGCGCTGCATCAACCGCATGAAC
>CAZOLL010000757.1:0-2105 GCA_964580365.1 uncultured Phycisphaeraceae bacterium | reverse complement strand
TTTGGGCTCTTTTCTCCGCGCGGCGCCGTCACCAGCGCGAGCGTCGCGAGGAACGACAGTTGGAATCCGGCGCGGAACGGCTCGCCCGGGTCGCGCAGGATCAGCACCGCGGCCGCGAGCGCGACCGCCGCCGGCGCCGAGATCGTGCGCCCGGCGACGCGCGCGACGAGCACCGCGACCGCGCAGAGCGCGGCGCGCGCGACCGGCGCCTCCGCGCCGGCGACGCCCGCGTAGAGCAGCGCGACGCCGATCGAGAGCAGGTCTGCGGTCCTCGCCCGCGCGCGAAGCCCGATCAGCCGGCGCAACCCGAACACGAGCACGCTCACCTGCAGCCCGCTGATCGCGAGGAGGTGCACCGTGCCGGTCGCCGCGGTCGCCGTGACGAGCTCCGGATCGAGCCCTTCGCGGGCGCCGACGAGCAGCGCGGCGGAGAAACCGGCGGCGCTCGGCGACAGGCGCGCGTGAAGGTGCTCGAGCACCGCGAGTCGCGTGCGCTCCGCGAGCGCGGAGGGCGACCACCACGGCGGCGGCGCGAGGACCCGGATCGTCCGGTCATCGTCGGCGCGCACGACCGCCGCGATCCCGTCGCGCGCCCGCCGCACCCGCGCATCGCGCGCGCCGGGGTTCCGCGGCGGCGGAGTCCGCACGAGCAAGCCGAGCACGGACACGCGGGTCCCGCTCCAGAGTGCACGACGCGACGAGTCGAGCTCGACGCGCACGAACCCCGCGACCGGGTCGAAGCCGGCGCCGCGGTCGAGCCGCGCGTCGGAGAGCTCGCAGGCGACGAGCGGCGCGCGACGTCCGTTCGCTGCGGCCGAGAACGGCGGCGTGAGCGGCGAGACGAGCGTCCCTTCGACGCGGACCAAGGGCCGCTCGCCGGGCGCGGGCTCGATCGTGCGGTGCCGCGGGACGCCGCGCGCGAGCCCGAGCGCGAGCGCCGCCGCGACGACGAGGAACGCCGCGCGGATCCCGACACGAGGCCCGTGACGCGCCGGCGGACGGCGCGGTCGCGTGCGAACCGCGAGCAGGATGAGCGCGGCGAGCAGACCGGCCGCCGCGAGCGCAACGAAGAACCGAACGCCCGCCGGCAGATGGTCCTGCGCGATCACCCCGGCCGTGATCGCGGGCGCGAGCCAGAGCACCGGCTCGTCCCCGGCGCGCGCCGCGGACGACCCGTGCCGCGGGCTCTTCACACGGGCGGCGCGAACGGTCACTTCGAAAGGACGCTCGGGGGCGCGAGCGGTTACGGCGCGCGCTCGCACCGCTAATCGGGAGGCCCGTCGAATCCCGTGGAAGCGAAGCGGCGGACGCTCTTTAGGATGACCGCCGCATGGGCGCAGCGATCTATCCCGGCACCTTCGACCCCGTGACGAACGGGCACCTCGACGTCATCGAGCGCGGTTCGCGCCTGTTCTCGCGGCTGGTCGTCGCCGTGGCGTGGAACGCCGACAAGAACCCGATCTTCACCGCCGAGGAACGGGTCGCCCATCTGAAAGACATGTGCAGCGGCCTGAAGAACGTCGAGGTCGCCACCTTCAAGGGGCTGATCGTCGACTTCGCGCGCCAGCAGAAGATCGGCTGCCTTCTGCGCGGCGTCCGCACGGTGTCGGACTTCGAGTACGAGCTCCAGATGGCGCTCACGAACCGCGACCTCGCCGCGGACGTCGAGACCGTGTTCGTCATGCCGTCCTTGAGGTACTCGTACGTCTCGTCGCGCCTGATCCGCGAGTCGGTCCAGCTCGGCGCCGACGTGTCGCATCTGATCCCCGCGGCGGTGCAGGAGCAGGTGCGCGTCCGCCTGAAGAAGCCCAAGAAGGGCGAATCGAGGAGCGAGTGAGCGTGCACCGTGAACGCGTCCAGACCGACCACGCGCCGCGCGCGATCGGCCCGTATTCGCAGGCGATCGTCGCGGGCACGTTCGTGTTCTGCTCGGGACAGATCGCGTTCGACCCCGCGACCGGGCAACTCGTGCCGGGCGACGTGAAGGCGCAGACGCGCCGCGTCCTCGAGAACCTGAGGCACGTCCTCGCCGCGGCGGGCAGCTCGCTCGACCGAGCCGTGCGCTGCACCGTCTTCCTCGCCGACATGAACGACTTCCCCGCGAT
>CAZOLL010000756.1:0-2106 GCA_964580365.1 uncultured Phycisphaeraceae bacterium | reverse complement strand
GGCCGAGGATGCAGTGCGGCTGGCCAATGTGGAATTGGAGCGGGCCTTGCGGATGAAGGATGAATTTCTGGCGAACATGAGTCATGAACTACGCACGCCGCTGAATGCCATTTTGGGGCTTTCGGAAAGCCTGTTGGAAGAAACAGCGGGGCCGCTGAACGAGAAACAAGTACGCTACCTGGGCACGGTCAGTGAAAGCGGGAAACACCTGCTGGAACTGATCAACGATATTCTCGACCTGGCAAAAGTGGAATCAGGGCAGATCCGGCTGGAGTTTCAAGCGGTGGACGTCCAAAAGGTATGCGATACGAGCCTGCGGATGGTGCGGCAATTGGCGCAGAAAAAGAACCAGACCGTCAGCGTCGAAGTGGCAGGCAACATCGGGCTGGTGCGGGCGGATGAACGGCGGCTGAAACAAATGATCGTGAACTTGCTGAGCAACGCCGTGAAGTTCACACCCGAGGACGGACGCCTGGGGCTGGAAGCCCAGTTGGACCCGGAAGCCATGCACCTGCTGATCACCGTGTGGGATGAAGGGATCGGGATCGCAGAGAAAGACCTGAAACGGCTGTTCCAACCGTTCGTGCAGTTGGATTCGCGGCTCTCGCGGGAGAGTGCGGGGACGGGGCTGGGGCTGGCGTTGGTGGCCGAGATGGCGCGGCTGCATGGGGGCAGCATCCAGGTGGTGAGCGCGCCTGGGGAGGGCAGCCGGTTCACCCTGACCCTGCCGTGGGAGCCAAACCTGGAACTGGACCCGATGGAACGGATGAAGATGACGGGCAAGTTCCAGCCGTTGGTGGGGCGAGTGACGGGGGCGCGTCCGACCATCCTATTGGTGGAAGACACCGACCATGTGGTGATGATGGTGACAGACTATTTGGAATTGGCGGGGTACCATGTGGAGGTGGCGCGCAACGGGTTGGACGGCATCAACCGTGCGCGGGCGGTGCGCCCGGCCTTGATCTTGATGGATGTGCAGATGCCGGGGCTGGACGGGTTGGAGGCCACGCGGCGCATACGTCAGGATAGCGCCTTGCAGGCCACGCCCATTCTGGCCTTGACGGCCCTGGCGATGCCCAGTGACCGTGAGCAGTGTCTGGCGGCGGGCATGAATGATTACATCAGCAAGCCGGTCAACCTCAAGCAATTGGTCAAAGCCATCGAACTCCACCTGACTGGCAACAAGGACTCTGGCATCTATGAATAAAAATACATCAAAGGCTGAGCTTCTGCTGGCGTTGGAGCGGGCCCAAAAACAGATCGAGGCGTTGGAAGCCAGGGTTGACCCGAGGGAAAATGAGGACCATTTTGCCAAGGTCTTTCAGGCCAGTCCGTCGCAAATGGCGCTAACAGATGCAGCCACCGGGAAGTATGTGGCGGTTAACGAAGCTTTTCTACGTTCTTTGGGCTTCCAATCAGAAGAGGTGCTCGGCAAAACGGCCACGGAATTAAAGCTATTTGTTGATCCCGGGGAACGTGGGAAGCTGATAGAGCGTATGCAAAGTCAGGGGTATTTGCGGGATGAGTATGTGCTGGTGCGGGCCAACACTGGCGAGATCCGGCATGGTATCTTCTCGGCTGAATCCATCCATGCGAATGGGCAGCAGCTTTTATTGACGGTGATGAACGATATTACAGAAAAGATCCAGGCGGAGCAGCGCTGGCAGTTTGCGCTGGAAGGCGCAGGGGATGGGGTCTGGGATTGGGATCTGCAAACCGACCGGGTATTTTATTCGCGGCAATGGAAGGCCATGCTTGGCTATGATGAGGCCGAGATCGGTGACTCTTTGGACGAGTGGCGGCAACGGGTTCACCCGGAAGACCTGCCATTTGTCATGGAAGAACTGCGCCGCCATTTCAACGGTGAGACTGCCATCTATAGCACTGAACACCGGGTGCGTTGCAAAGATGGAACCTATAAATGGATCCTGGATACGGGGAAAGTGCTTGAACGGACGGAAGCCAATCGGCCTTTGCGGGCGATCGGCACCCATAAAGATATATCCAGGCGCAAAGCGGCCGAGGAAAAAGTGCTTGAAAGCGAGACCCGCCTCTCGCGCATATTTCATGCCAGCCCCGCGGCCCAGTTGCTGGTGGGGTTGGAGG
>CAZOLL010000755.1:0-2108 GCA_964580365.1 uncultured Phycisphaeraceae bacterium | reverse complement strand
AGGAGCGTGTTGACGTCCGAACCGACGCCGAAGCTGAACAGCCGCAGGCCGGACACGCCGCGCGCGGATGCCGTGGCCGCGTCGAGGATCCTCGGCACGTCGGTCTCGCCGACCGTCGGCAGTCCGTCGGTGAGGAACACGAGCAGGCGCAACCGTCCGTCGCTCGCGCCGTCGAACTTCGCGAGCGCCGAGGACAGCGCTCCGGAAATGTTGGTGCCGCCGGCCGCGCCGAGCCGCGAGAGGTGATCGCCGGCGTTCCGGACGTTCGCGGGGGAGGCGTCGAGCAGTCGCTCCTGGAACGCCTCGACGTCCGTCGCGAAGGACAGGAGCGCGAAGCGGTCCGCGGGCCGCAGCGTCGAAAGACCGAAGCGCAGCGCGGCGACGGCCTGCGTCCATTTCTCGCCCTGCATGGAGCCGGAGCGGTCGAGCACGAACACGACGTCGCGCGGCGTCGACGCGGCCGAACCGCGCGGCGCGAGGATCAGCGCGAACGTGCCGTCCTGGCCGGCGCGACGGAACGGGATGAGCGAGAGGCCGACGGGGGAGTCGCCGCGTGCGAAGTAGAGCAGCAGGTCCTTGCCGTCCGCTCTGCCCTCGAACCCGATGCGCGCCGCGGAGTTGGACTCCCGCCGGACGTCGACGGCATGCGTGGGCGAGTACACGGTGGAGAGCGCGCCCCTGCATGCGATCTGCACGTCGGCGCTCGTCGCCACGCGGGCATCGTTCGCGGCGCCGAGCGGGACGCGCAACAGCTCGACGTCCGCGACGTGCTCGGTCGGCACCGCGAACGCGAGCGCGACCTTCACCGACGAGCGCGCGCCGATCGGGTACACCGAGGCGCGCACGAGCCGCTCGCCGGCGTACTCGAGCAGGCCCGGGTCGCGCGCGCGGCGAACGATTTCGCGATACACGTTGCCGGCCGTCGCGGCGTCGAGCACCTCACCTTTCGTCTCTACGCCGTCGATCCACAAGGAGAGTCCGCACGCGATCGCGCCGCGCGGGACGGGGAAGAGGAAGGTGCCCTCGAGCACCTGGTCCGAGCGGTTGGCGTATTCCTGTTCGATGCGGACGTCGGCGACCGTGTCGCTCACGTTCGCGCGGACGCGGTGCGTGACGAGTTCGACGCGCCGGTCCTGCGGCGCGAAGCGAGCCGGGTCGTCGCCGCCGCGCGGATCGACATAGATGCCTTGAGCGCCAGCCGGCGTCGCGAACGTGGCGAGGACGAGCGCAAGGGGAGCGAAGACGGTTCGGAACGGTTGCATCGCGGAACTCCCGGATCTCTGGGCGCGGCGGGCCGCGCGCCTCATGAGGGCGCGCGGCGAAGAGCGGTCGCGACACCGGTTCCGGAACAATCCGCGGCTCAGCGCGGCGCCAACAGCTCCACCTGCTCCCCCGGCCACTCGAGGCTCGAGCCGTCCGACAGCACGAGCTTCACGGCGAGATCCGGGCCGAGCCCCGCGAAGCGGCCGTCGGCCACGGCTTGGCCGCGACGCATGCGAACCGCGCGTCCCGCGAGGAACGAGCGGCCGTTGCAGCGCGACGCGATCGCCGCGGTGCCGTGCTCCGCGAACAACTCCACCTCGGCCTCGAGGTGGTCGAGAAACGGCGGCACGAACTCCGCGGGCGAGCGCAGCCAGCAGCCCGACGATGCGAGCGAAGCGATCGTCCCCATCACGTCGGGAGGCGGCGGCTCCGCCGATTCGAGCACGTTGACGCCGACGCCGAGGACGTGGATCGGAACCGGCCCCGGAATCGTCTCGGCGAGAACGCCGCAGACCTTCGCGCCCTTGGGGTCGACCACGTCGTTCGGCCATTTCCAGAGGAGGCGCGCACCGTGCGCGATGCCGGCGTCGACGACGGCGAGCGCCGCCGCGAGCGTGAACCCGGCGGGGCGGGCGAGCGCCGGACGCGGAGCGAGGATCACGGAGATCGCAAGCGAGCTTCCGGGCGGCGACCACCACTTTCGGCCGCGCGTGCCGCGGCCCGCCGTCTGCCGCTTCGCGACGACGACCACGCCGTGCGCCCACTCGCCTTCGGCGGCGACGATCTCGCGCGCGGCGTCGTTCGTCGAAGGTGACTCGTCAAGCACGACGATGCGCCGGCCGACG
>CAZOLL010000754.1:0-2114 GCA_964580365.1 uncultured Phycisphaeraceae bacterium | reverse complement strand
CAGAACGTCGCGAGAGCAGAGGTCGAACGGGATCAGCAGGAACGCCGTCGCCGGGAGCGCGCGCGGCCCGAACCACGAGACCGAGAGGTTCGCCGCGACGGCCGCGAACAGGTAGGCCGCGACGAGCGCGACGCCGGTCCGCGTCCCGCGTTCACGCACGGACGACCGCCCCGTTCTCGCCGTCCTCGGAGACCTCGCACTCCTCGAGGTCGAACCGCTCGAGCAGCTCGACCGCCCACCGCTCGCAGCTCCACGTCGAGACGCCTTCGGCGCGCGCGGGGATGGTGCACTGGATGCAGCCGTCGATCTCGCGCTTGAGCAGGATGAACTCGACGTCGCGGTCGACGTGGCCGACGCGCTTGACCGCGCGCACGTGAAAAACGTGCCGGTGCAGGTCGCGCAGGAACGCGACCTCGTCCGGCGCGTCCGGCCAGCGGTGGAACCCCTCGAACGACGTGCGGACGACGACGAAAACGCCTGACGGCTTCATGCGGCCACCTCGTCGCGTGCCGGCACCGCGAGGGCGGAGCGGACGCGCGCGTTCTCGTCCACCATCTTCAGCATGAGCGCGGTCTTGACTCGGTCGGAGCACGCGAGCGCGTACCTGGTCCCGAACGTCGCGCGGATGTCGAGCGCGTACCGCATGAACGACTCGACGTTTGTCACCAGGAGCGGGCTCACATATCCGTCGTTCACCCACGATCGCGCCGACAGGAGCCTCGAACAGTCGTACCCGAGCGCGGCGGCACGAGCGACGAACGCGCTCCGCTTCACGGCGTCGCCGTTGAACTGCCTCTTCGAGATCGACAGGAACTTCCCGCGGCCGGCGTAGACGTCCAACCGCCCCCACATCATGCCGGCGCACCACGAGATCGAGTCCGCGGAGAACGGCCGGTGCTTCGCGACCATCCGCGCCCGCGTGTACCCGAGCCAGTGCACGCGGCGCCCGGCCACCCACTCCATCTTCCGGTCGACGTACCCGTCCGGCGCGAGCCCGCGATGCGGGCGGCGCAGACCGGCGCACGCGACGTAATCGCTCACCGAGAACGCCTCGTCCATCTCGCGCCGGCCCATGCCGAGCACGTGCACCGGCATCGGCTTCAGCCCGCGCGAGAGCATCACGTCGAGGTTGCGGCGCGTCGCGTCCGGGTCGCCCACGACGTCGAGCGCGAGGTAGCCGAGCAGCTTCGGACCCCACCCCTCCACGAACCGGCAGTATTCGTCGAGGTCGATCTCGATGCCGGCGTTCTTCACCGAGAACGCGCCGGAGTCGAGGATCAGCTCGACGTCGGGATGGTTGGCGACCGCCTTGAAGTCGTCGAGCTTCCAGATGCCGGTCGCGAGGTTCGCGTACGTGGTGAGGAGCGTCAGCTTCATGCGGCGCGCCGTCAGTACGCCTCGGCACGCCACGCGAGCGCGGCCTGCTCGAGCGCCCGGTTCACCACGCCGACCACCGCCTGCGACTCCGCGCGCGGCACGTCGACGATCTTCACGACGACCGTCTCCTTCGCCTCGTCGTACGGCCTCGCCTCCGGCGGCTCGATCCCCCATCCGTCCATCGCGGCGAAGTCCTTCGACGAGAAGCCGGTGGCGAGTCCGTCGGTCGCGAATTGCGCCAACTTCGACAGCTCGCCGAGGGTCGCCTGCAGCTTCGTGTAGTCCCACTCCGCGAGCTCGGCCGTCCGGTTGTCGGCGATCGCGTAGGCGACCAGGTCGACCGGCGCGAGGTCCGAGCGGATCGCCGCGACGTGCGTCCAGCCGAGCGCGCGCGCCGCACGGAGGCGGCCGTTGCCGGCGCGCACGACGCCGGCCGCGTCGACCACGAGCGGGACCTGCTGCCCGAAGCGGCGCAAGCTCGCCTCGATCGCGGCGAGGTTCCGGTCGGGGTGGATCCGGACGTTCGCCGGGTCCTCGCAGAGCGATCCGACCGGCACGAGCAGCGGCCGGAGGGCGGCCGCCCCGGACCAGGTCGTCGGCGACACGACGTCCGACGCCGGATCCGGGGCCGCCGGCGGTGCAGACGTCTGCACCGTCCCCGCCGGATGTCGCGGCGGGCTTTCGTCCTTCGTCGTCCGCTTGCGCGCGTTCACGCCCTACCTCCGCTTCGGATCCTT
>CAZOLL010000753.1:0-2117 GCA_964580365.1 uncultured Phycisphaeraceae bacterium | reverse complement strand
GGCTTCACGAGCGCGACAGCGGTGACGAAGCCGGTCAGCTCGTCGCACGCGAACAGGAAGCGAGCGAGGTCCGTGGCGCGCGGCGTGTTCGTGTATTCCGCGTGGCCGAGGATGGCAACCACCATCTCCTCGGCGTAGCCCTGCGCTCGGAGGATCGCGGCGCCGAACGTCGGGTGCTCCTGGGGAGTCGGGTGCTTCTCGTAGTCGAAGTCGTGCAGGAGGCCGGTCATTCCCCACAGCTCGACGTCGGCGTCTTTGAGGCCGCGCTTCTTCGCGAAGTGGCGCATCACGGCCTCGACCGCGAGCGCGTGCTTGCGGAGCGAGTCGGTTTCGGTGTGTTCGTGGAGCAGGGCGAGGGCTTCGGATCGCGTCTTCATCGCGTCGATATACTGCCGCGCCCTCCGGTCCCGATCAAAAGGTGCGTGATGGCCGACCTCATGCGCGAGGCGCGAGCGCAGCGATTCACCGATCGCGTGGTGCTCGTCTCGGGCGTCGGTCCGGGCGCGGGGCTCGCCACGGCGCTGCGCGTCGCGGCCGAGGGCGCGAAGGTCGTCGCCGCAGCGCGCGGGCCGCAGCACCTCGAGCACGCGGCGGAGCTGCTGAAGAAACACGGCGCGGACTTCCGCACCGTTCGCGCCGACATGGGCACCGAAGCGGGCGCGCGCTCCGCGGTCGCGGAAGCCGTCGCGGCGTTCGGCAAGCTCGACGCGCTGATCTCGATGGCGGGCGGGTACGAAGGCGGCGGTTTCGATCAGTGCGACCAGGCCGCGCTCGACCGGATGCTGGCGGTCAACCTCCGCCCCGCGTTCGAGGCGTCGCACGCCGCGGTCCCCGAGCTCGCGAAGTCCGGACGCGGAGCGATCGTCATCACCACCGCGGTCTTCGGCGCGGTCATCCCCGGGCCGGGGCTGCTCGCCTACAACGTCTCGAAGAGCGCCGCGAACGGACTGGTGAAGAGCCTCGCGGGCGAACTGCTGGCGAAGAACGTGCGCGTGAACGCGGTGCTACCGGGAGGCATTCGCCACGAGTTCGACCCGGCGCTCGACCCGTCCGCGAACCGGCCGCTGAAGAAGGGGCCCGCGCTCCCGCAGGACGTCGCCGCCGCGGCGGCCTTCCTGGCGTCGGACGATGCGTGCTGGATCACCGGCGCGACGCTGATCGTCGATGGAGGATTCTCGGTCGCACGGCCAGCGTTCTGAGGGGGAGGGGTTCGAGCACGTCCCCGTCCCCGTCCCCGTCAGCTCTTCCTCTTCGCGAGCACGCGGCCGAGGTCGGCCGCCTTCTTCCCGGCCTGCGTGTTCGGCTTGGCCTTCGCCAGCGATTCGTACCCGCGCGCCGCGACCTTCCAGTTGCGCTCGCGCTCGTAGCGATTCGCCTTCGCGAACTCGATCGCCGCCGCGACTTCGTCCTTGATGTCCGTCCGCGCGGTCAGCTTCGCGAGGTCTTCCTTCGCCGCCGCGCCGGCCACGTTCCCTTCGAAGTCCGCGACGAGTCGCGACAGCGCGACGGTCTCCGTCAACCAGTCCGAGCCCTTGTCCGCGACCTTCACCGCTTCGGCGAGCGAGTCGCCGATCTGCATGAACAGCGCCTTCGAGCTCTCGAGCGTGGCTTTGTCGGCCGGGTCGGTCGCGCCGGGGAGCGCCTTGTCGATGGCCTCGATCGCGCGGCCGTACTCGAACTTCTGCGCGAGCTTCTCGATCGACTGCCACTTCTTGCCCATCGGCGCGAACCAGGCCGCGGTGTCGCTCGCACTGAACAGCGAGTCGCGCACGAGCGCCATCTGCGGCGGCTTGCCGAGGTAGGCGACGTTGCCTTTGCCGTCGATCACCGCGACGGCGGGGAAGCTCGTGACCTCCCACGCCTTGCCGATCTCGTCCTTCGCGTCGACGAGGACCGGCGACGGCACCTTGTCGATGTCGACGTGCTTGCGCACGAAGTCGGCGGACTCGTTGGTCACCGCGAGGAACGTCACGGGCTGCAGCGCGAACTCCTGGCGGAGCTTGTCCCACTCCTCGAGGAAATCGAGGCACTTCATGTCGTTGATGCGGACGAACGCGAGCGCGACGACGCGACCCTTCAGCACCTTCGGATCGAGCGCCTGGTGCTGCACCCATTCA
>CAZOLL010000752.1:0-2118 GCA_964580365.1 uncultured Phycisphaeraceae bacterium | reverse complement strand
CTACGCCCGCGTCGCGGAGTACGGCGGGCGCCACGTGCTCTTGCGTGCGCGCGACCTCGCGAAGGACCAGTCCTACGTGCTCGCGTCGCTCGACCAGGAACAGCTCGCGGCGGCGGTGTTCCCTCTCGGCGGGCTCGAGAAGCACCAAGTCCGCGCGCTCGCGCGTGAGGCCGGGCTCGTCACCGCCGACAAGCCGGAGAGCCAGGAGATCTGCTTCGTCCCGAGCGGTGACTATCGCGACCTCGTGCGCGCGTGCGCTGCAGACGCGGCCGAGACCGGCGAGCTGGTCGGAGTCGGCGGCGAGCTTCTCGGTCACCATGCGGGCGTTTCGAATTTCACCGTCGGCCAGCGCAAGGGCCTCGGCGCGGCTCCCGGGGCTCCGCGCTACGTCGTCGAGATCCGCCCGGAATCGCGTCGCGTCGTCATCGGAGGAAGGGACGACGCCTCGCGACGTGAGTTCGAGGTCATCGGCGCCAACTGGGTCGCGGAGCCCGAGCCGCCGATCGGCGCGACGCGCCGCGTGCTGGCGCGCATCCGGCATCGCCACGAGCCGCGCCCCGCGAGCGCCGTCGTCACCGGGCCGTCGCGCGTCCGCGTCCGCTTCGACGCGCCGGAGTTCGCGATCGCGCCGGGCCAGCTTGCGGTCCTCTACGACGGCGACGCGGTGCTCGCGGCCGGCTCGATCGAGGACACGTCGTCACGCACGGCCTTCGGCGCGCCGCGCGGGCGGGAGACACATCACTCGGAGGGAGTCGAATGAACCACCGCAAACTCATCCCGATCCTGTCCGCCGCGCTCGCGCTCGGCGCCTGCCAGACCGAAACTGAGGGCGAGAACCAGGGCAAGCTGCCGGCGAGCTTGCGCGAGCGGCTCGACCGCGAACTGCACCGCGTGCAGCTCACCGAAGGCCCGCAGCTGAAGTCCTTGCTCGACGGGCTCGCGGAGTTCGGCCCGTATGCGACCGAGCCGGTGAAGGAGAAGCTCCTGACGAGCGACACGCCGCGGCTGCGGTCGAACGGCGTGTATGTCCTCTCGGAGATCTACCGCAACGACGCCGACGAAAAGGCGCTCGAGGCGGTTCGCGGCGCGCTGTCCGATGGCGACCCGAGCGTCCGGCTCGAAGCGGCCCGCGCGCTGCTCGAGCTGCACGACCGATCGGGCGTGCGCGAGTTGGTCGCCGCGCTCGAGTCGGATCGACGAGGCGTGCGCGTCCCCGCGTTCCTCGCGCTGCGCCACGCGACGGGCAGCGACTACGGGTACAACCCCTATGACCCGGCGGACCGCCGCGCGGAGGGCGTCGCGAAGTTCCGCGAGCACTTCGGCATCGAAGAGCGCGCCGACGCACCAAAGGCGATCAGCGGCAGCACGCACTTTGCGGAAACGCCCGCCGAGGCGCCGCCGGAAGCTCCGGTCGACCGCGCAGTGAAGGAATCGGGCGCCGAGCCGAACTCAGCGCCGGTCGACCCCGACCTTCCGACCGTGCCGCCGGCGCCCGGCGACGAGCCGGAGCCGACCTCGCAGCCGGCGGGCGACGGCGGCGAGGATGGCGGCAGCGATTGCGGCTGCGGGGTCTGACGATGCCCGGGCCGGAAGAATCGGGGATCATCACCCCCGACGAGCGCGTGAAGCCATGCCTCGACTGCGAGGCGGTGATCCCGTTCGACGCGGAAGTCTGCTCGCTGTGCGGCTCCCGGACGCGCAAGTCGCCCGACGGAGAGGAAGCGGTGCGTCCGTGCCTCGCGTGCGACGCGCTGGTGCCGGAGCAGGACCTGTTCTGTCCAGCGTGCGGTGACTTCGCGCTGGCGATCCGGTCTCACGAGCGCCCGGGCGGTCGACTGCCGGAGCCGCTCGGCACGCGCGAGGGACGCGCGGCGAACGTGCTGACGCGCGGCGTCGCGATGATGGTCGCGCTGATCGGGGTGATGATGGCGCTCGCCGTCGCGTACGAGCTCATCGGCAGCTGACGACGACTCGCGGAGCGCGCGCGGCGCGCGGGACTTCAGCTCTTCGCGCGGCGGCGGCGCAGGCGCGCGACGATCGCGTCGAAGCGTGGGTCGTCGCGCAGCGCGAGCAGGTCTTCGTCGGCGAGGAGGTGGGGGAGATCGTCGTAGCCGAGAC
>CAZOLL010000751.1:0-2125 GCA_964580365.1 uncultured Phycisphaeraceae bacterium | reverse complement strand
CGCGGCGGGCGGCCTCGGCTTCGATGCCGCCGACGCGTTCGGCGGCAAGTCGCAGGCGCTCGGTCGAGTCGCGGTCGGCCTCGCGCGCGCGGTCGAGGCGCAGGACGAGGAGCGCGCGGCGCTCGGCCAACTCGGCGCCGGTGCACAGGAACTGCGTCGTCTTCAGCTCCGTGAGGCGCGTCGTGAGCTGCACGTACGACTTCGCGCGGCCGGCCTGGATGCGCAGCGACCGCACGCGCGACTCCAGCTCCGCGATGAGATCGGTCGCGCGCAGTAGGTTCTGGTCGACGCGCTCGAGCTTGCGCTCGGCCTCGCGCTTCCGCGCGCGGAACTTCTGGATGCCGGCCGCTTCCTCGAAGATCGCGCGGCGCTCGAGCGGCGAGGCGCGCAAGACGCCGTCGATCTTGCCCTGCTCCATCACCGCGTAGGCGTTGTGCCCGAGGCCGGTGTCGTAGAACAGTTCGCGCACGTCGCGGAGGCGCACGGACTGGCGGTTGATCTGGTACTCGCTCTCGCCCGTGCGGTAGAGCTTGCGCGTGATCGCCACCTCGGGCGTCTCGATCGGCAGGTGGCCCTGCTCGTTGTCGAACACGAGCGTGACCTCTGCGAACGCCATCGGCGGCCGGCTGCCGTTGCCCTTGAAGACGACGTCCTGCATCTCTTCGCCGCGCAGCGCGGACGCGCGCTGCTCGCCGAGCGCCCAGCGCAGCGCGTCGACGACGTTCGACTTGCCGCAACCGTTCGGGCCGACGAGGCACGTCACGCCGCGGCCCAGCTCGAACTCCGTCTTGTCGGCGAACGACTTGAAACCGTGGATCTCGACCTTCTTCAGGAGCATTTGGGTTCGTCCCGACGGAGTTGGCGTGCGAGGCGGAGGAGGAAGCGCGCCCGCTCCTCCGCAGTCAATGGATCGAGGCAGTCGTCCGCGCGCGGGAAGGGGCCGGGCACGACGCCCCGCCGAGCGGTCGCTTCGAGGTTCGCGCAGCGGTCGATCGCCGCGGAGGATTCGGGCGGCGCGAGCGCGGAGCCATAGCGGTAGCGCCGCCCGTCGTGCGGCACGCCGTGGACGTCGCGCCCGCGCGGCCAACGCTCGAAGCCGATGCGGCCGAAGCGCGCGAACACCGCGGGGTCGGACGTGAGCGCGAGGCCGAGCGAGAGCCGGCGCTTCCCGGCCTCCGCGGCGACCGCGCGTTCGCAGGCCGTGATCACGACGCGTCCGAACTCGCGCGAGCGATCGTCGTGATCGAGCGACTGATCGAGCGCGATGCGGCTCGCGGCCGCGAGACCGGCGATGCCGATCTCCGCGCGGCCCGACGAGAGCGCGTCGAGCGTGCCGCCGGCAAGCCGCCGCAGACGTTCGCGCGGCGACGCGTGACCGGGCAGGGAGTGGAAGAAGCGCATGCGCGCCTCGCACGCGTCCGCGGCGAGGCCGATCGCCGCGGTGACCTGTTCGGCGACGGCCGCCGCGTCGAATCGCGGCGCGCGGAACGCGCACTGCGCGACGTCGACTTCGACGCGCGCGAGCACCGGGGCGAATCGCGCGTGCTGGCCGGCGATCGCGGGCTCGACGCAGAACTCGACGTCGCCGCTCGCGCCTTCCGCGAGCACCGCGGCCTCGAGCAGCGCGTCGGGCGTCGTGCGCTCTGCATCGACCGTCGCGGAGAGATCGAGGAGGATCCGCGGCAGCGCGAGCTCCGTCGCGAGCACGGTGCGAGCGCGCAAGAGCTCGACGAGGAATCGTTCGAAGCGCGTTCGTGCCGGGCCGGCATCGACGCCGCGGGCCGCAAAGGCGTCGAGCGCGCGCACCGACGGCGCCGTGCCGAAGCGAAGCGTCGCGACGACGGCGTCCGCGCCGCGATCGAGCGGACGCGCCAGCGCAAGAAGGAGGTCGCGCGCGAGCGCCGCGGGGTCCGCGCCGCGCACGGACAGGCGCGGCACGAGCAGCGCCTCGGCGCCGCGCAGCACGAGCGAACGGTCGACGAGGTCCGACGCCCGGTCGACGAGCAGGCGCAGCGAATCGAGCGCGCTCTCGCAGCGCCGCGCGAGCTCGGCGTCGGCGCCGAGGTCGACCTCGAGCGCATGGATCCGCGTCGGCGCCGCGAGGCCGTGGACGTGGATCTGCCCG
>CAZOLL010000750.1:0-2132 GCA_964580365.1 uncultured Phycisphaeraceae bacterium | reverse complement strand
GCCGGTCGACCTGCGGCGCAGCTACGACGGACTCGCAGCGCTGGTCGAAGGTCAGTACGGCCGACAGGTCCGCGATGGCGACATCTTCGTGTTCATCAATCGTCGAGGGAATCAGATCCGCATGCTGTTCTGGGATCGCGACGGATACTGCATCTTGATGAAGCGACTCGAGGCGGGCACGTTCCGGCGCGTCCTCGCCGACGACGGTCGCGACCACGTCGAGATCGGCGCCGGTGAGCTCGCGATGCTGCTCGAGGGGATCGACGCGCCGGTGATTCATCGACGCAAGCGTCTGCGCGCGGCGTGATCGTCGAGAGCAACTCGCGTTCACTTCGCGGTTGTCATCGTCGAGTCTCGTGCTACTTGATTCGTACGTGACCACGTCGAGCGATGAGCTGCGTGAGAGGCTCGAGGCCGGCCTCGCGTCAGGTGACGCGGCGTCGGTGCTCGAGATCTTCGATGCGCTGCGCGCGGAGCAGGGCGAGATGCTCGCGAAGCAGGGCGAGATGCTCGCGAAGCAGGGCGAGCTGCTCGCGAAGCAGGGCGAGCTGCTCGCGAAGCAGGGCAAGTTGCAGGCGGAGGTCGAGTGGTACCAGCGTCGCGTCCAGGCGCTCCAGCGCGTTCTGTTTGGTCGCAGCAGCGAGCGCCTCTCGAAGGAAGACCTGCGCCAGATGCTGCTGATGTACGGCGCGACGGTCGAGGAAGCCGCGGCCGCCGACCCGCAGCTCGTCGTCCGTGAGCCCGCCGACGTCGAGCCCGAAGAGCAGGAGCGCAGCGGTGGCAGCAAGAAGAAGCGACGTCCCGCGCAGCGCATGACGGTCGCGGACTCGGTCGAGCGCGTGGTGACCGAGAGCCAGGTCCCCGCAGCGGAGCGCGCATGCACGTGCTGCGGTCACGAGATGACCGCGATCGAGCCCCGCGAGCACCGGTGGCTCGACTACGTGCCGGCGAAGCTCGTCGAGCGCGTCGAGCGACGCGAAGTACTCGTCTGCAAGACGCCGGGATGTCGCCGCGACGCCACCACAGCCGAGCGCGACGAAGTGCGCGTGGTCGAGCCGCGGGTCACGCCGTCGTTCTTGGCGCAGCTCGTCGAGTCGAAGTGCGACGACGCGTTGCCGATCCATCGGCAGTGCGACCAGTTCGCGCGGCTCGGCGTGCAGTTCCCGGTCAACACGCTGTACGGCCACTGGGCGTACGTCACCGATCTGCTCGAGCCGATCGCCGACGCCGTGTTCGGCGCCGTGCTCGACGACGAGAGCTACGTCGCGATGGACGACACCGGTCTCGACGTGCTCGACCCGTCGCTCGAGTCGGGCAAGTTTCGCGGACACCTGTGGTGCTTCTGCGGCACGACGCCGCTGGTGGCGTACCGGTTCACCAGATCATGGAAGGCGGAGGAGATCGAGCCGTGGCTTCACGGGATCCGCGAGACCACGGCGATCCAAGTCGACGACTACGCGGGCTACTCGAAGCTGTATCCCGACGCGCGCGGCGGCAAGCTTCCGCTCGTGCCGCGCGGCCGACGGCTGGGCTGCATGATGCACGTGCGGCGACGATTCCATGAGGCGCTGAAGCTCGGCGACAAGCGAGCCGGCTTCGCGGTCGAGCAGATCCGGCGTTTGTACGAGATCGAGGACTCGGTGCGCGGTAGGCCGCCCGACGAGCGACTCGCCGCGAGACAAGCCAAGTCGGTGCCGATCCTCGACGCGCTCGATACCTGGGTCGACGAGATGCGCGGCAAGCTCGGCATCACGGGCTATCTCGCCGAAGCACTCGGCTACGCGCACGACCAGCGCGAGTTCATTCGTCGCTGCTTCAGCAACGGACGCTTCGAGATCGACAACGGCCGCGTCGAGCGAGCCATCCGCGAGCCGGCGCTCGGCCGGAAGAACTTCCTCTTCACAGGCTCGCTCGCCGCTGGCGAGCGACTCGCCGCCGCCTACACGCTCGTGCAGTCGTCCCGCGCGCTCGGCCTGTCGACGCGCGACTACCTCATCGACGTGATCACGAAGATCGCCGGTGGCTGGCCGGCGCGTCGGCTCGCCGAGCTCATGCCACAACGATGGGCGCAGGGACGCGACACGAGCGTCGTCGTCAACACCTCAGGCTGAGGCGGTTCGCAAGGGGCTTAC
>CAZOLL010000749.1:0-2134 GCA_964580365.1 uncultured Phycisphaeraceae bacterium | reverse complement strand
ACGACCGCTACCACCGCGCACGCCCGGCGCTCGCCGTGCCGAAGAAGGACGCCCTGCCGCTCGAGAACGGGCTCTACCTGCACCCATCGCTCGCCGCCCTCAAGCCGCTGTTCGACGCGCGCCGGATGAGCGTCCTCAACTCCGTCGGCTACCCGATGCCGGACCGCTCGCACTTCCGCTCGATGGACATCTGGCACACCGCCAGCACGACGCCGGAGACCGTGAAGACCGGTTGGCTCGGCCGCATGCTCGATGACGACGCGGGTGACGCCGCGCTCGCCGCCGCCGCGGTCGTCGACGACGTGCTGCCGCTCGCGCTGATCGGCGAGCGCGCCGCCGTGCCGGTGATCCCCGGCCTCGAGGAGTTCCTGCTCGACGAGAAGTGCGGCGCGTGCGCCGACCTCTCGTCCGTCGGGCGCGCGTCGCGTTCGCCCGCGCTCTCGTTCGTCGTCGATCGCATGACCGACGCCGTGTGCGCGGCGCGCCGCGTCGCCGAACGCTGCGGCGACGGCAAGCACCCGGACGGCTTCCCGCGCAGCAAGCTCGGCCGCCACCTCGCGACCGTCGCCGCGCTGCTCGACGCCGACCTCGGCTCGCGCGTGTTCTACGTGGCGCACGACGGCTTCGACACGCACACGCAGCAGAAGGACGCCCACGCCGCGCTGCTCAAGGACCTCGGCGACTCCACCGCCGCGTTCGCGAAGCGCCTCGAGCACGACGGCCTCGCGGACCGGGTGATGATCGTCACGTTCTCCGAGTTCGGACGCCGGGTGCAGGAGAACGCGTCGCTCGGCACCGACCACGGCCACGGCGCGAAACGCGTCGTCGGCGGCCCGCCCGACCTTGCAGACCTCGACGACGGCGACGTGCGCGGCGTGATCGACTTCCGCCGCGTGTACGCCGCGCTCCTGAGGGGCTGGTTCGGCGCGAGCCGCCCGGAAACCGCGAAGCTGCTCGGCGGGGAGTTCGAGCCTCTTCCATTCCTCGCCACGGAGGCGTAAGTCTCGGCGCCGATGGCTGCGGCCGCCGATCCGGCAATCCCGACCAAGACGCGGTTCAAGACGCCGTACATCGTCCTGTTGTTCGCGACGATCGGCGCCGGCGTCCGCGTCCGCACCGCGGAGTTCTTCCAGGACGCCGGTCGCCTCGGCGAGATCTTCCGCCGCACGCTGCGCGTCCTGCGCGGCGCGTCCCCCGGTTCGAAGCGCCTCCTGCGCCGCACGATCCGCATGCAGGTCTACTTCACGGGCGCGCAGGCCGTGCCGGTCGCGGGCCTGCTCGCGCTTTTGGTCGGCGTCGGCCTCGGCGAACTCGTGCTCGCGAACAACCTCGGTTTCCTGATCCCGCTCTTCCTCGAAAGCCTGATCACCCAGCACCTCGGGCCGCTGATCGCCGCGATCGTCGTCGTCGCCCGCTCGTCCAGCGCGGTCGCCGTCGAGCTGGGCAACATGCGCGTCGGCGGCGAGATCGAGATGCTCGAGAGCTTCGGCATCGACCCGTACCGCCACCTCGCGCTCCCGCGCTTGATCGGCATCGTGCTCGGCACCGTGTGCGCGTCGTTCATCGTCACGGCGATCGCGCTCGTTGCGATGTTCGCGGTCGTGCAAAACGACCCGTCGATCCAGGGCGTCGAGTTCCTGATGCAGATCAGCCCCGCGTCGGGCGTGCGCCTGTTCGTGCTCGGCATCGGTTTCGGCCTGTCGATCGCGCTCGTGTCGCTGAACCAGGGCCTCTTCCTGATCCCCCACTACACCGAGGTGCCGAAGGCGGCGAGCCGCGCGGTCATCAAGAGCCTCGTCCTCTGCGCGATCGTCGACGCCGTCGTGTCGCTGGCGGCCGCATGAAGGAACCCGACACGACGAGCCCGGCGCTCGCCACGACCGGGTTCCGCTTCGCGCTCGGCGCGACGAGCGGATCGTGCCCCGCGTTCTCCGCGGCGCGCGGGGACTCGGTGGCGCTGGTCGCTCCGTCGATGGTCGCCGGCGACCGCGCCGCGCGCGGCCTCGTCGGCCTCGACGCGTGCCAGTCCGGTTCGATCGAGCTGTTCGGCCGCGCGCTCGCCGACACGTCGCCGCGCGAGCTGCTCTCGATGCGACGCCGGCTCGCGCTCGCGCCGTTCGACCCGGCGTTCCTC
>CAZOLL010000748.1:0-2137 GCA_964580365.1 uncultured Phycisphaeraceae bacterium | reverse complement strand
CCCACCCCCCCGGGGGGGGGGGGCCCGGGCTCGCCGTGCTTCGGCTCTTCGACGCCGCGGCGGGGTTCGCGGGCGAGCGCGGAAATCGACAGTGCGGAGCACGCGACGAGGATGGACCCAAGGCGCGCGAGCGTCTTCATGATCGAGGTTCTCCGGAGCGGGGGCGCCGATGTTAGCGGGGGGCTTCCTCTTGACGCAGGTTCGCGTTTCGGGTCGGCGTCGAATCCGATCGTCCGCCGCGATTTCGCGCGACGAGCGAGCGCGGTGGGGTTGCGCGGCGTCGGGTTGGGTTAACGTGGCGCGGCGCCGGCCACGGCGGTGACGACAGACGGAGATGGAGGCAGTGCGGTTGGAGAAGAAGAACCTCGGTGATGCCGGCGCTGCCGGTTCCACGTCGAGCTCTCGCGACCACTGGAACGGTCCGCAGTCGTGCGACCGGTGCAGCACGGAGATGTTCGAGTTCCATTGCCGGCTCATCTGCCCGAAGTGCGGCTTCCAGCGCGACTGCTCCGACCCGTGATGACCCGCCGAACCGACGAGATTCGCGCTTGAGCGACACCGGCGCGACGCAGTTCGAGTGGGACTCGACCACCGGCGTGGTCCCGATCTTCCCGCTGCCGGAGATCAGCCTCCTTCCCGGAGAACTCTTGCCGCTGCACGTGTTCGAGCAGCGCTACCGCACGTTGCTCGAGGACGCGTTGAAAGGCGAGCGGCTCATCGCGCTCGCGTGCCTCCTCCCCGGTTGGGAGGCCCACTACAAGCTGAACCCGCCGGTCGATCCGCTGATGGGAGTGGGGCAGATCGTCGTTCATCGCGCCCGCGACAACGGCACCGCGGACATCGTGCTGCGCGGCGTCGCGCGCGTGCGCCTCGCGCAGGTCGTGCGAGAGCTCCCGTATCGCCTCGGCCGTTTCGAGCCGCTGCCCGAGCGATGCTCCGACCTCGAGCGGTTCGGCCGTCTCGTCTCCACGCTCGAGGCGCACCTCGCGCAGCTCGCCCCCGAGCGGCCCGAGCTGCGCGCCGGCCTCGCCGCCCTCGGCCTGCCGCCGATGGAGCTGGCCGGTCGCCTCGCGGGCCCGCTGCGTTTCGACCCGGAGCTGAAGCGCAGCCTGCTCCTCGCCGACGATCAGGTGGCGCGCCTCGAGCTCGTCGTGCGCGCCATCGACCGCTCGCTGAGCCAGTTCCGCATCGCGCGTCTGCTCGAGCGGCTCGTGCCGTCCGACGTGCGGACCAATTGAACTCCGCTTCGCAGATGAACCCGCGCATCGACCCAGCGCTCGCGAGCATCCTGCGGCTCGGCATCCTGCGCCACTCGGGGCTCACCGTCGCTCCCGCCGACGAAGCTCTGCGCGCGGAGATCGTCCGCGCCGCCGCGAAGAAGAAGACCGCGTTCGCCGACCTCGACATCGGCAGCGTGCCCGGCGTCCAGGACGCGCGGAAGCTGTACCGCGCCCTCGGCATCGACCCGACGCGCACGCGCCCCTCCTCCGAAGCGCTCCTGCACCGCGCGCTGAAAGGACAACCGCTGCCGGCGATCTCGAACGCGGTCGACATCGCGAACCTCGTCGCGTTCGAGTTCCTCCTGCCGGTCGGGCTCTACGACGCGGCGCGCATCACCGGCGACGTCGACGTCCGCATCGGCCGCGCGGGCGAGAACTACGAAGGCATCCGCAAGGACAGCGTGCACCTCGAAGGACGAATCGCGCTCGCCGACGCGACCGGCCCGTTCGGGAACCCCACCGCCGACTCGCGGCGCACGATGGTCACCGAGGCGACCAAGGACATCCTGTTCGTGATGCTCGCCCCGCGAGACGTGGACGAAGATCGCCTGCGGCGGGCGATTGTCCGGGCGGACGAGTTGTTCACCCGCTTCGCGGGTGGGAGGGTCGCTGGCAGCGGGCTCGTGCCGTGAGCGTGGCGGCAGGCTTGCGACTCGCGTCGCGGCGGCGACTGCGGCGCGCGCTGCTGCAGCGGCCGCTGCGGGGCGTGGCGTTCGCCACCGGAACACGGGGGCTGCGCGCCCCCGTGACCCCGCGCCAAAGGGGCCCAGTGGGGAAGAGCGTTCGAACGGCTCGTCCGACCTGCGCGTGAGCGTCGTTGCTCGTCGCTCGACGGGTGCGCGCTCGAACTGGGCTGC
>CAZOLL010000747.1:0-2138 GCA_964580365.1 uncultured Phycisphaeraceae bacterium | reverse complement strand
CTCGCGTTGGAGCACGGCGAAGTGCTGGTACCCGAAGAGGGCATCTGGCGGTTCTTCGTCATCGACGACCCGCTCGTCCCAGGCGCCCTCGTTCACGCCCAGCGGCTGGACGCCGAGCCGGTGCGGAAGGAGCGCGAGGCCGCCAAGGCTCGCCCGCGAGGCGAGCGCCCGCAGGTCGATCGCCCGCCCGTGAGCCTGCGTGGATGCGTGGGTGGAGCACCACGCGAGTCGGTTCAGAACGGGCACCTGTTCCAGCTCGGCGAGCTCGCCGAGAGCGGAGCGGCCGGACCGACCGGCGAACTCCGGCTGATGTTCACCTGGGACGCCGAGCCCTCCCTCCGACTCTCGGGTCGTCTGCCCTTGGACGGCGAAGGCTCGAACGCCAAGCCGATCGACGCTGGGGTTGCGGTTCCCGAGGTCGCTGCTCGATTGAGTCGCGAGGGACTCTGGCGATCGCTCGTCTCGCGCGCGACCCAGGTGTCGGGCCCTGAGCTGGAGCGTTGGCAGGCCACCACCGGCAAGCCCGTCGTTCCCGTTCCCTTCTCGTCGTTGCCAGCGGCCGCCCGCAACAGCTTCCGGCGCGACCTCGACGTGCCGGCCTCTGAGCTGGTGGGGCTCGGTCGCTTCGAGGCAACCGTCCTGAAGGATGTCGACCTCGTGCCGGCCGCCGACGGTGACGCGCAGGCGTGGCTCGAGTGGCTTCAGTGGGAAGCCATCACCGACTACGTCACGCCGGCGCTCCTCGAGCGCCAGGGCCGTGAGCAGCGCGCGCGCTTCCCGCACCACCGCCCACGCGTGCTGAGTGCGTCCGAGCTTCTCGCCAAGGCACGCGTCGACCGAGACGAGCGCGCCTGGTTCGTGCTCGGTCCGTCTGACCTCGGGCTCTGGAGCCGACCATGATTTCTCCACTTCACCGTGAACAGACCATCGACCTGACAGCGGAGCCGCTCGGGGCGGGCTGGCTGCGAAGGCGCCCAACCAGCGCAGAGACTCGGGAGGTCGTGAACGACGGCGTCTGGCGCACCGGGCCGCAGGCTCGATTCCGCCAGGCACTGGTTGACGCGCTCGACAGCGCGGAAGAAGTCGCTCTGCTGTCGTCCTTTCTCCTCGCGGACGATCGCCTGGCCGAGGCGATGCTGCGCGCGGCGAAGCGCGGCGTTCGGGTGTACGTGCTCACCGCCTCCGAGCAGCGCATCGGCAAGGTCGTGCGTGACGACGAGTCCTTCGAGCAGCGCATGGCCGACCAGCACAGGAAGCTGCTGGAGTCGCTCGCAGGCAACGTGCTGCTCCGGTCCGCTGAGCACATTCACGCGAAGTTTCTCGTCGTCGATCCGCAGCTGCCGACCAGCGCGCGCGCTTGGCTGTCCACGGCGAACTTCAACAAGGCCCTCGAGGAGAGCATCGAGCTCGGCGTGAAGCTCGGTGCCGAGGATGCTCGGGCGCTGGCGGCCTGCTTCCAGTGGGCCTTCTGGTGCGAGGCCGAGCGCGAGCTACGTGGAGCGCGCCGACTGATCGAGATCCGCCCGAACCATCCCGCTGCGCCTGCCCGGCCAAACGGAGAAGCAGTCGTCGCCACGCTTCGGGACGGAACTCGTCTGCGCGACCGCGTCGTCGCGCTGATCAAGGACGCGCGCAGCGAGATCCTCGTGGCCAGCTACGGGCTCGCAGCCGACCACGTCGCCGTTCGTGCGCTCGTCGAGGCAGCGAAGCGTGGCGTGCGGGTCACGTTGCTCACGCGTCCACGGCGCGCGGTAGCTGCCGGCGTCGCAGAACTCGCGTCGGCCGGCGTCTCCATCGTCGCCCACGACAAGCTCCACGCGAAGGCTCTCGTCGTGGACGGGCAGGCCTTGGTCATGTCCGCGAATCTCGAAGCGCAGGGGCTCGACCAGGGTTTCGAGGTCGGCGCCGTCGTGTCTGCCGGCGTCGCGCGCGGCGTCGAGGAGACCCTGCGAGAGTGGGTCGCCGCGTTCCCGTGGGTCTACAGGGCCGACGCGAAGCGGGGCGAGCACCTCGGGGACTTCTGTCCCGTGGAGGCAGGACTTCGAGACGGCGTCGTGAAGGTAACCGAGTCTCACGCGCAGAAGGTGGCCGCGGTCATCGCGCCGGACGCGCTCGCCCTCGACGACGCGCCCGCGCCC
>CAZOLL010000746.1:0-2141 GCA_964580365.1 uncultured Phycisphaeraceae bacterium | reverse complement strand
TCAAGTCGCCCGACTTTCTGACCAACGGAGAGGCCGACGACTCGATCCTGCGCCAGGAGACCGCGTGCCGCCTCGCCGACCTCGACGCGGTCGAGTGCGAAGGCGTGCTGATCGCCGCGCTCGAAGACCCGAAGCTCGCGTCGCGCGCGTCGGACGCGCTCGCAGTCCTGCTCGTGAGCGACGGCGGCGACAAGTACTCCGACTACGTGCAGCGCTTCCGCAGCGAGCCGGGCGTCACGCCCGCCGAATGGCTGCGCCGAGCGCTCGACGTCGACGAGTTCACCGCCACCGTCGCGGACGCCGTCGACGGCATTCCGCTGCCGCGACTGCTTGCCGCGCTGGAAGACAAGCGCTGGTTCGTCAGGGTCGCCGCCGCCCGCGTGCTGGAGCGCGCGTTCCACCGCCGCTTCGGTCAGCCGGCGCGCTGGCTTTCGGACGCCGACTTCACCCGCATCGCGGCGCGTTGGCGCGGCTTCTTCGCGATCGGCGCGGCGAACGAAGCGCCCGGCGCCGCCAGTGGCGCGGGAGCCGCCGCGCGATGAGCGCCGCAGCGGGCCTCGGCCAGAAGATCGAGTCGGAGTCGGCCGTCCTCGCGGACGTCGTCGCCGAAGTCTCGAAGGTGATCGTGGGCCAGCAGACGCTCATCGAGCGGCTGCTCATGGGCCTGCTGACGGGCGGCCACCTGCTGCTCGAGGGCGTGCCGGGTCTCGCGAAGTCGCTCGCGGTGGAGACGCTCGCGCGCGCGCTCGACGTCACGTTCCACCGCATCCAGTTCACGCCGGATCTCCTGCCCGCCGACCTCACCGGCACTCCGGTGTTCCAGCCGCAGACCTCGCGCTTCGAGGTGAAGAAGGGTCCGCTCTTCGCGCACCTCGTGCTCGCCGACGAAGTGAACCGCGCCCCGGCGAAGGTGCACGCTGCGCTGCTCGAGGCGATGCAAGAGCGGAAGATCACGATCGGCGACCAGACCTTCCCGCTGCCCGACCCGTTCCTGGTGCTCGCGACGCAGAACCCCGTCGAGCACGAAGGCACCTATGCGCTGCCCGAGGCCGAGCTCGACCGCTTCTTCTTGAAGGTTGTGATCGACTACCCGAGCCTCTCCGAGGAGGCCGAGATCGTCGCCCGCATGGCGAACACGCGCGGCGTTCCGGCGGTGCGAAAGGTCGCCGACGCGGCGCGCGTGCTCGCGGCGCGGACGCTGGTCGACCAGGTGCACGTCGAGCCGCGGCTGGTCCAATACGTGCTCGCGCTGGTGCGCGCGACGCGCGACCCTGCGGCCGCCGGCCTCTCGGACATGGACGGCTTGGTCCGCTACGGCGCGTCGCCGCGCGCCTCGATCGCCCTCGTCCTCGCGGCGCGCTGCCACGCGCTCCTCCGCGGCAAGGACTACGCCGGCCCGTCCGACGTGAAGGCGATGGCGCACGACGTCCTGCGCCATCGGATCCTCCTGTCCTACGAGGCGGAGGCCGAGGGCACGACCACGGTCGACGTCATCGAGCGCGTGCTGTCGAGCGTCGAAGTGCCGTGATGGCGTCCGCCCGCGAACCGCGCGGCGGCGCGGCCGTTCGCCGAGGCGTGACCGACGTCCCAGACGACCTCGCGCGACGCGCCCGGCTGCTCGAGTTGAAGAGCCGGCGCCGCGCCACGTTCGCGCTCGCCGGCGAATACAAGAGCGTCTTCCACGGCACCGGCATCGAGTTCGACTCGGTGCGCGAGTACGTGTGGGGCGACGACGTCCGCTCGATCGACTGGAACGTCACCGCGCGCACCGGCCGCCCGTTCGTGAAGCGCTTCGTCGAGTCGCGCGAGCGTGCGGTGATCCTCGCGGTGGACCGCTCCGCGTCGCTCGAGTTCGGCAGCGGCGCCCGCACCAAGGCCGACGTCGCGATCGAGGTCGCCGCACTCCTCGCGGTGGCGGCGGTGGACGGGAAGGATGCGGTCGGGCTCGTCACGTTCACCGACCGCGTCGAGCGCGAGCTGCCGCCGTCGCGCGGCGCCGAGTGGCCGCGCCGCCTCTTGTCCGAGCTGGTGCGACGTCCGGCCGGCCGGACCCCCGACCACCACGCGGCGGGCAAAAACCTCGAGCCCACGCCGCGCCGCCACGCGAGCGGGTTCCGCGTGTCAGCATTACGGGAGCAGCT
>CAZOLL010000745.1:0-2141 GCA_964580365.1 uncultured Phycisphaeraceae bacterium | reverse complement strand
GGACATGTCGAGCGCATCGACGACCTTCAAATCGAGCCCGCGCTCCTCGTGGCGCGCCTGCTCGAACGCGTGCTGGAAGACCTCGACCACGCGGATCGCGACGTCGGCCTCGTCCTTCGCCTTGGCCTCGGCGCCGAGCGCGCGGTCCAGCGCCTTCTTCGTGCCCTTCTCCGCGTCGACGGCGAGGTCGAGCGCGAGCTTCGTGTTCCTCTCGGCATCGAGCGCCCGATGCAGCGCGAGGCCGGTGGCGACGAGGCCCGCGAGCAGCGCGATGATCACCGCGGCCGCCGCGCCGACCGCGACGCGGTGGCGGCGGACGAACTTGCGCGCGCGGTAGAAGCCGCTCGGCGGGCCGGCCTCGAGCGCCTCGTGCCGCAGGGATCGCAGGACGTCGTCGCGCAGCGCGCCGGCCGACGCGTAACGCCGCGACTTGTCCTTCTCGATCGCCTTCAGCACGATCCACTCGGGCTCGCCGGACAGGCGCGCGTCGACGCGCGACGGCGGGCTCGGCTCGTGCTCGCGAAGGACGCGCAACGCCTCGGTGATGGGGCGGCCGTCGACGTCGTGGGGGACGCGGCCGGTCACCAGCTCGTAGAGCATCACGCCGAGCGCGTAGACGTCGGTGCGCACGTCGATCCGCGTCGGGTCGCCGTCGACCTGCTCCGGCGCCATGTAGCGGAGCGTGCCCATCAGCTCGCCGGTCTTGGTCTGGAACGTCGCGGCTGCGTCGTCCGCGCCGACTTCGCGCGCGATGCCGAAGTCGATGATCTTCGGCCGCCCGTTCGACCCGACCAGGACGTTCGCGGGCTTCAGGTCGCGGTGGATCACGCCCATTCCGTGCGCGTAGGCGACCGCGTCGCAGACCTGCGCGAACAGCTCGCAGCGCTCGCGCAGGTCCATCCCGCGGTCGCGCGCGAACGCGACGAGCGGCTTCGCGCCCTCGAGGTACTCCATCGCGTACCACGGCAGCTCGAAGCGGAGCGCGCCGGAGCCGAACGTGTGCACACCGGCGCCGTGGATCTCGGCGATGCCATCGTGCTTCAGGCGCCCGAGGATCTCGGCCTCGACCTGGAAGCGGCGGAGGTTCGCGCCGCTCGCGTACGCGGGCTTCAACACCTTCAACGCCACCTTGCGCTGCGGGGCGGACTGCTCCGCGACGTACACGGTGCCCATGCCGCCCGACGCGAGCTTCTCGAGCACGCGGAAGCCGCCGATCATCGCGCTGCCCGACGCGGCGCCGAGCGGGTCGTCCTGGTCGACGAACGCCGAATGCGCCGCACGGTCGACCATGGGGCCGGCGAGGAAGCTTCTGTCGGCGACCACGCGATCGCCGGCGAAGAGCTGTTCGACGGCGGCGCGGAGCGCCGCGTCCCCGCCGCACTCGCGGTCGAGGAATCGCGCGCGCTCCGCGCCGTCGAGATCGCAGGCCGTTTCGAAAAGCGCGCGCACGCGCGCGAACTCAGGCGTCATCGACCGCGGGCTCCCGGCAGGTTCGGCCTCGACGATACGCGACGCCCGAGGACTACGGCTGCATCAGGTAGATCACCTTCGTCGAGAGGTTGACGTTGCCGATGATCGGCGACGGGAACGGGCCGAAGAGGCGCGCGTTGTAGTTGTCGGCGAGGTCGGTGAACGTCGTGAGGAGCACGGGGTGGAGGATCTGCCACCCGTCCTTCGTCGTCGCCCCGTAGTTGATGTTGACCCAGTCGCCGGTGCACGCGTTGTTGTGGATGAACACGCCCTCGTCGACCCAGACCTTCTCGTTGCCCGGCCACTGGTTCACGTTCGTCCAGCGGCCGATGCTCGCGGTCATCATGTGGAACCACGGCACGGTCGGGAAGTTCAACTGGAGCGACTGGAAGCCGCTGTTCAATCCGGTCGACGCCACGCAGAGTCCCTTGCCGTTGATATTGCGCAGCCAGTGCTGCTTCGGCCCGGGCGAGAACGTGGTGCCGCAGTAGCCGCCGAGGTTCGTGATCGTTCCGCCCGCCATCGGGTCCTCGTCGAAGCAGAGCGGCGGCAAGAACGAGGCGAAATCACGCGTCGCCTCGAAGAACAACGGGCCCTGCGGCGCCGGCATGTTCGTCGGCAGGAACAGCTGCGTGGCGGTGTGCGGTCCGACGATCGCGTAGGACGCGTTC
>CAZOLL010000744.1:0-2148 GCA_964580365.1 uncultured Phycisphaeraceae bacterium | reverse complement strand
GCGCGGGCGCCGACACTTCGGGCGGCTTCGTCGATTCCGTGCGGGCGGTGCTCGAGCGCGCCGATTCCAACTATGCCCTGCTGTGGGCGTCCACGCTCGGCGTTCTCGTCGCCGTCGTGCTCGCGCTCGCGCAGCGGCTGCTCACGCTCGGCGAATCGGTCGACGCCGCGTGCGACGGTGCACGCTCGATGACCGTCGGCATGCTGATCCTCGTGCTCTCGTGGGGGATGTCGAACGTCAGCGCCGAGCTGCACGCGAAGGACTGGCTCGCACACGTCCTCCTCGGAAAGGTGTCGCCGGCGTGGTTCCCGTGCCTCGTGTTCGGCGCGGGGATGGCGATCTCGTTCTCGATCGGGACCGCGTGGGGAACGATGGGCATCCTCACACCGCTCACCGTCCCCACCGCTGCGCTGCTCGCGCGCGGCGCCGGGTACGACGCCGCGGAAGTGGGCTCGATCGTCACGACGACGGTCGCGGCGACGTTCGGCGGCTCGTTGTTCGGCAACCACGCGTCGCCGCTCGCCGACACCGCGGTGCTCGCGAGCATTTCGACCTCTTCAGACCTGTTCGACCACCTGAGGACGCAGCTTCCCTACACGCTTCTCGCCGCGAGCATCGCCGTGACATGCGGCTACGCACCCGTCGCGCTCGGACTCCCGCCGATCGTCGCGCTCATCCTTTGCGTCGTGGCCGTCGCGTTGGTCGTGCGGTTCGCGTTTGCGCGCGTCGACGCGCCCGCGCGTTAACACCGGCGCGCCCCCAGCGCTCCTTTCTCGCACGAACGGCACCACCGCCGTTCACGAAAGGAGAACGCCATGCGTCCCCGCACCATCGCAGCGCTCACCCTCCTCCTGCTCCTCTCGGACGCAGCATCCGCGCGCCGGTCGTTCTTCGGGCCGCCGACGCTCTGCTTCCCGATGGACCTCGGCACTGCGAGGACGCTGCCGGTCGAGCGCAAGGATCTGCTACGCGATGTGTCGCTGGAGAGCGCGACGCTCGCGATCCTCGACAAAGACCCGGACGCGTTGGTGCACATGGAAACGCTGCGGCGGGCGCAGTTGATGACCGAGAGCGACGGCGAGGCCGCACGCCTGCTCGACCGGTTGAAGGACCGCGTGCTCGCCGCGGAAGCGGCCGACGCCGCGCCGGCCGAACGCGCGCGGGCGTGGTTCGACCTCGGGTACTGCCTGCGCACGAGCGAGCACCGCGGCCGGCGGTTCGCGCTCGACCCGCAGCCGTCACTCGAGAAGGCGACGCGGCTCGCGCCTGACGACGCCGCGATCCAGTTCGGCGCGGCGGTGGCGAGCTTCGATTCGCGCGGCGGGATGCCGCACTATTACCGGCACGTCGCGGCCGCGCAGCGCCTCGCGCCGGACGCGAAGTCGCCGGTGGCGAAGAACCTCGTCGCGATCGTGAAGTGGTTCACTCCGGAGCTCGCGTCGGGGAACTACGATGAACTCGCTCGTCGTGCGGACGCCGCACGCGCCGCGATCGAGTCGAAGCGACGCGACGCCTGATGGAGATCGGATGGACGAACGCGCCATGACCGCGCTCGCGATGAACCTCGGATCCGCGACGCGCGAGAGCGTCGTCGCGGATCCGGGCGCATTCGAGCTGGTCACGCGCGCGTGCTCCGGCGACCGCCGCGCGTTCGACGAGATCTACCGCATGTTCGCGCCGCTCGTGCACGGCGTGCTCGTCTCCGGCCTCCGACTCGACGAGGTGGACGACGCGGTGCAGGAGGTGTTCCTCTCCGCGTGGCGGGGGCTCTCCGCGCTCCGCGACCGCGACCACGTCGGCGCGTGGCTCGCGACGATCGCCCGCAACCGCGCGTCGCGGACGCGGGCGCGGCGGGCCGGCGAATCGGAGTTGCCCGACGCGCATCCCGAGGACGGCGCCGCGCGTCCCGACGTCCGCGTCGAGGGCCGCGAGATCCTCGGCGTGCTGCGCACTCTGCCGCCCGCGTACCGCGAGACGCTGTCGTTGCGCCTGGTGGAGGGAATGAGCGGGCCCGAGATCGCCGCGGCGACGGGTCTCACCCACGGCTCGGTGCGCGTGAACCTCACCCGCGGGATGAAGCTGCTCCGCGACGCGCTTAGCGAACGAGGTTGGCCATGAACGAACCAAACGACGACTACCTGTGGGACC
>CAZOLL010000743.1:0-2155 GCA_964580365.1 uncultured Phycisphaeraceae bacterium | reverse complement strand
CCTCGCAGAACTCGATCGGCACGCGGCCGCCGACTCGCCGCTCGTCGTCGAGCTCGCGGGCGGTTTGCTGGTTCCCTACACGCTCGGGTTCTCGCAGGCCGATCTCGTGGCGCGCGCCGAGGCCGACGTCGTGCTCGTCGCGCGTTCCGGCCTCGGGACGCTGAACCACACGAGCCTCACGCTCGAGGCGCTCGATCGGCGCGCGATCGCCCCGCGAGCGCTTTTCCTCGTCGGCGACGCCCACCCGGCGAACGCGGCGACGCTGCGCGCGCGAGCGGCCGGCGCGTTCCCCGTCTTCGAAGTGCCGCGCTTCGATCCGATCGACTCCGCCGCGATCGCTCGCTTCGCCGAGTCGAACGACTTCGCGGCGGCGCTCCTGCGATGACCGAGCGCGCGGACGACCGGGATCTCGCCGAGCGCGACGCGCGAGTCGCGTGGCATCCGTTCACCCAGCACGGCGCCGGCGAAGCGCCGCTGGTGGCCACGGCCGCGCGCGACGCGGAGATCGTGCTGGCCGACGGGCACGTGGTCGTCGATGCGATCTCGTCGTGGTGGGCCTGTCTGCACGGACACGGCCGGCGCGAGATCGTCGACGCGGTCGCCGCGCAGGCCGCGCGTCTCGACCATGTCCTGTTCGCCGGCGCAACGCACGCGCCGGCGGTCGACGTCGCGGAGCGCCTGCTCGGGCTGGCGCCGCGCGGACTCGAGCGCGTGTTCTTCAGCGACGACGGTTCGACGTCCGTGGAGGTCGCGGCGAAGATGGCGGTCCAAGCGCACGCTCAACGCGGACGCGGCGCGCGCACGCGATTCATCGCGTTCGACGGCGGGTACCACGGCGACACGGTCGGTGCGATGTCGATGGGAGACCCGGAGCCATTCTTCCGCGCGTTTCGTCCGCTCCTGTTCCCCGTGACGCGCGTTCCCGTCGACGCTGCGGCGCTGGACGCCGCGCTCGAGTCGGACGGCGATCGCGTCGCGGCGGTGGTCCTCGAGCCGCTTGTTCAAGGCGCCGGCGGGATGCGCATGCACCCGCCGGAGTTCGTCACCGCCGCGCGCGACGCATGTACCCGCGCCGGCGCGTTCCTGATCCTCGATGAAGTCATGACCGGATTCGGGCGGACGGGGAGCGCGTTCGCTTCGACGAAGTGCGGCGTGACGCCGGATTTCCTCTGCGTCGCGAAGGGGCTGACCGGCGGCACGCTCCCGCTCGCGGCGACGTTGACCACGGCGGAGGTGTTCGACGCGTTCCGCTCCACCGACCGTGCACGGACGTTTTTCCACGGCCACACGTTCACGGCCAACCCGATCGCCTGCGCCGCGGCGCGTGCGTCGCTCGTTTTGTTCGATCGCGAGCGCACTTGGGAACGCCTCGACGCGATCGGCCGGCGCATCGAGGCGCGTCTGCGCGAACGCGCTCCGCGCCGCACGCGCGCGCTGCGTCGAACCGGCGGGATCGTCGCGTTCGACCTCGCCGTGGACGAGAGCGACGCGCGCTACGTGTCCGAACTCGGGCCGCGCCTGCGCCTTGCGGCGCTCGAGCGCGGAGTGCTGCTGCGTCCTCTCGGCAACGTCGTCTACGCGATGCCGCCTTCGTGCACGACCGACGCGCAGTGCGACCGCATCGCGCACGCGATGGCGGACCTCGCGGAGCTCTGAAGTCAGCGGCGCTTGTCGATGACCAGCGCGAACTGGGTCGCGGCGTCGAGGCGCACGAACTCGAGAACGAGTTCGTCGCGGCCGATGCGCATGTCGACGAACCCGCCGTTGGTCGCGGTGTAGGCCGTCGTCGCTTCCCATCGCGCCTTGCCGGCGTTGTCGACTCCTGCGCCAGCACCGGAGACGACGTAGTGGACGCCGGAGATCGGCTTCAGCGCCTCGAGCGTGTGGACGTGACCGCAGAGGTAGAGGTCGACTCCGCGGCGCACGAAGATCGGTTCGAGCGCGTCGATCATGAGCGGGTCGGAGCCGCTGCCGCCGTTCGCGTAGAGCGGATGGTGGCCGAAAACGATCTTCCAGCGCGCGGTCGAACGGCCGAGCGCGTCGTCGAGCCGACGGATCTGCGCGGACTCGTCCTTGCCGTCATGGATCGGCGTCGAGTCGATCGCGAAGAACTCGATCTGCGTGCCGTCGGCGAGCGTGCGGGTGAACTGGTAGT
>CAZOLL010000742.1:0-2158 GCA_964580365.1 uncultured Phycisphaeraceae bacterium | reverse complement strand
GCACGCTCGACGAGCGAGACGACGTCGCCCATGCCGAGAATGCGCGAGGCGAGACGCTCGGCGTGGAACTCCTCGAGCTGCTCGATCTTCTCGCCCATGCCGACATAGCGGATCGGCGCGCCGGTGACGTGCTTGATGGAGATCGCGGCGCCGCCGCGCGTGTCGCCGTCGAGCTTGGTGAGGATGACGCCGTCGAGGCCGAGGCGCGCGTGGAACGTCTTCGCGGAGTTGACGGCGTCCTGGCCCGTCATCGCGTCCGACACGAGGAGGATCGCGTGCGGCTTGGCGCGCGCCTTCACGGCCGCGAGCTCCTCCATCAACGGCTCGTCGATGTGAAGGCGGCCGGCGGTGTCGAGGATGACGACGTCGCGGCCGTTCTGCCGCGCGAACGGCACCGCGTCGGCGCACACTTCCGGCGGAGTCTTGCCGCTCGCCTTGTAGATCGGGACGCCGACCTTCTCGGCGAGGACGGTGAGTTGATCGACCGCGGCCGGACGCTGGAGGTCGGCGGCGACGAGGACGGGGTGGCGGCCCTTGCGATGCAGGAGGTTCGCGAGCTTCGCCGCGGTGGTCGTCTTGCCGGAGCCCTGCAGGCCGCAGAGCATGATCACGGTCGGCGGGGTCGGTGAGAGCGCGATGCCGCCGCCGCCTTCCATCGACGCGGTGAGCACGTCGTGGAAGATCTTCACGATCTGCTGGCCGGGCGTGACTGAGTCGACGACCTTTTCGCCGACGGCGCGGCGCGTCACTTCGTCGATCAGGTCCTTCGCCACCTTGAAGTGGACGTCGGCCTCGAGGAGAGCCTGGCGGATCTCGCGCAGGCCGTCCTGGATGTTCGACTCGGTCATCTTCCCGCGGGAAAAGCGGGTGAAGACCTTCTGAAGGCTTTGGTTGATCGTCTCGAACACGCTTTGGAACGCCGCCGGTCCCGAAACCGCCCCGGTCCAGACCCGCCCGATCGCGCCGACGTGACGCGAACCGACGCGATGAGGCGAAGCCGGCAGGATAACGAGCCCGGTCGCGGGCGGCAAGTTGGCCAATGCGAGCCGGTTCAGCCGGCCGCGGCATCCTTGGCGGACTCCCCTTTCGTGTCCTTCACGCGCTCGACGCGGGCGCCGAGAGCGCGGAGGCGGTCGTCGATGCGCTCGTAGCCGCGGTCGATGTGGTACACGCGGTGAACGTGGGTTTCGCCGCGCGCGATGAGTCCGGCCAGGACGAGCGCTGCGGATGCGCGCAGGTCGGACGCCATGATCGGCGCGCCGGAAAGCTCCTCGACGCCGATCACGATGGCTTGCGAGCCTTCCTTGCGCAGTTGCGCTCCGAGCCGGGCCAGTTCGGCGAGGTGCATGAAGCGGTCGGGGTAGATCTTCTCGTTCACGACCGAGATGCCGCGCGCGACGCACGCGAGGGCCATGAACTGCGCCTGCAGGTCGGTCGGGAAGCCGGGGTAGGGCAGCGTCGTGATGTCGACCGCTTCCGGGCGGCGCGGTCCCTTGCAGCGGATCGACTCGCCGGAGACCGACACCTCGGCGCCGGCGAGGCGCAGGCGCTCGATGACCGCGAACAGGTGCATCGGCTCCGCGTGCTCGACGGTGACATCGCCGCGCGACATCGCGGCGCCGACGAGATAGGTGCCGACCTCGATGCGGTCGGCGATCACCTCGTGCGTCGCGCCATGCAGGCGCTCGACGCCCTCGATGACGATGCGGTGCGAGCCGAGGCCTTCGATGCGCGCGCCCATCTTGCGCAAGCACGCCGCGAGGTCTTCGACCTCCGGCTCGAGCGCGGCGTTCTCGATGACGGTCGTCCCCTTCGCGAGCGTGGCGGCCATCATCACCTGAGCGGTCGCGAGCACGCTGCTGCCGAACGTCGAGCCGAGGAACACTTCCGCGCCCGCAAGGCGCCCGGGCTCGCCGCTGAGGTAGCCGCCCTCGACGTGCAGACCGGCGCCGAGCAGGTTCAGCCCCTTCACGTGCAGGTCGATCGGCCGCACGCCGAACACGCAGCCGCCGGGCATCGAGACGCGGGAGAGCTGGCTCCGGTCCAGCCGCGAGGCGAGCCGGTTCGCCGTTCCGAGGCCGGGAGAACCGCTGCGTGCCATGAGGCCTCCTTGGAACTGCCAGGGAACGGGGGCATGTAGGGACGCGCGGTGTGCATG
>CAZOLL010000741.1:0-2159 GCA_964580365.1 uncultured Phycisphaeraceae bacterium | reverse complement strand
GCCCGCGACGGCTGGACCGCGGAGTTCGCCGGCAGCGCGGCCGAAGCCGCGATGGCGATCGAGCGCGCCCAGTGCGACGTCGTCGTCGCGCACGTCGCGCAGAATTCGGCAACGGGAGCCGACGCGCTGCGCACCGTCGAAAAGGCGCTGCCGCTGTGCATCCGCGTCGTGCTGTCGGAGAACCGCGGCGACAAGAACGCGATCGCGTCGCTGCCCGTCGCACATCGATTGGTGGGCAAACCGTTCATCGCCGCCGAGCTGTTCCGGACGATCGAGCAGGCGTTCGCGCTGCGCTCGCGCATGCGCGACCCGCGCGTCACACAGGCGATCGCCGACTTCGGCAAGCTGCCGCCGATCCCCGAGATCTACCTGCAGGTCGAGAAGGCTCTGCGCGAGGAGAAACCGCTGGCGGAAGTCGGCTCGATCATCGCGCGCGACCCGGCGATGAGCAGCCGCATCCTGCAGATCGTCAACTCCGCGTGGTTCGCGACGCGCCGCCGCATCGAGGCGGTGTCGCAGGCCGTGTCGTTCCTCGGCGCGCAGCAGACGAAGAGCCTGGTGATGTCGATCGGCACCGCGTCGCTCATGAACAAGCTGGCGCCGCGGGCGAAGTGCGCGATCAGCGTGATCGGCGAGCACGTCGGTGAAGTCGCGGTCCTCGCGCAGGACGTCGCGAAGCGCGTCGGGTTGCCCCGCGATCGCCAGGACGAGTGCTTTTCCGCGGCGGTGCTGCACGATGTCGGCCGACTGGTCATCGCGACGCGCGTCGCGGACGGCGTGCTGCCGAGCGGCCACGACGCGCGGCTCGACGCGGAGCGCGAGCGCTTCGGCGTCACGCACGCCGAGCTGGGCGCGTGCTTGCTCGAGTTGTGGGGAGTCCCCGAAGCGACGGTCGACGCCGCGTGCCGCCACGAAGACCGCGGCATGGACGAGGACCTGATCGAGACCACGCTCATCGTGCGGCTCGCGAACCTGGTCATCGGCGCGAAGACGAGCCCAGAGCTGAGCGAAGAGCTCGCGGAGATCCAGCCGGCGCTCGCGTCGCGCGGTTGGTTCTCGCGCCTGAAGGAAGTGCTGCCGCCCGCGCCGGTCGCCGGCGCCTGACCCGGCTCACGCGCCATCCACGCGCTTCCAGGCGACCGAACCGAGGTCGTAGCTCCGCACGCGGAAGTCCCCCACCGAGCGCGCGCGCACGCGCAGCGCGTCCCCGCCTCCGATCACCTGCTCGACGCGGACCGTGTGGCGGCCGTCGACCTCGATCCAGTCGCCGACCGCGACGGAAGCGCGGCAGGACGGCGCTGAAGACGCGGGTGATCCGGCGACCGCGGCCGCCGGAGACTTCACGACGCGTGGGCCGGAGAGTGTCGCGACGAACTCCGCCGTGCCGGTGCACCTTCCGCAATGCCCGCAGCGCTCCGGTGCGTCGTCGACGCCGAAGTAATCCGCGACGCCGCGCTCGATGCACGAGTCCGCGCGCACCACCTTTACGAGCTCGAGCAGTCGCGACAGATCGCGCGTCCGCTTGTCCGCGGCGACCAGTTCCGACTCCTCCCCCGGACGGAGCGCACGCAGCACTTCGAGGTCGTGGTCCTCGAACGAACCGGACACGATCCCTTCCGCACGGAACAGTTGGAGCGCCGTGTCGACGCGCCCGTCGGAGCGAGTCTTCACGAGCAGCGCCGCGGTGAGGTCCTCCGCGTCACGCGCATGCAGCGTGTCGCCCCAGCGCGTGAGCTGGTCGTGCACCAGCCGCAGGAATCGCGCGTCGGGGTTCGCCCACTCGACGAAGCGCTGCTGGATGGCGACGTCTTCCTCGAGGTACACGAGCTCGCACAGCGACGGCTTCCCGTCGCGGCCCGCGCGGCCGAGCTCCTGGTACCACGACTCGAGCGAGCCGGGCGCCTGCGCGTGCAGGAGGAAGCGCACGTCCGGCTTGTCGATCCCCATCCCGAAGGCGTTGGTCGCGAGGATCACGGCGTCGTCGCGCGACATGAACTCGCGCTGCACGCGGCGGCGCTCGGCCGCGGGCAGATCACCGTGGTAGATCAGCGCCTCGATCCCCGCGCGCGCGAGACGCTCGTGGACGCGCACGAGGTCGGTGATCAGCGCGAAGTACACGATGCCGACGCCGCCGATCTCGCGGATGCGGGACTCGATCC
>CAZOLL010000740.1:0-2160 GCA_964580365.1 uncultured Phycisphaeraceae bacterium | reverse complement strand
CGTGCCCCAGTCGCCGAGGTGGTTCACACCGACGACGCGGAAACCGGTCGCGCGCAGGATCCGCCCGATCGCGGCGCCAATCACGGTCGAGCGGAGGTGGTGGATCCCGAACGGCTTCGCGATGTTCGGCGACGAGAAGTCGACGACGATCGTCTTGCCAGCGCCGGCGCGCGAGCCGCCATGCGCCTTCCCCTCGGCGACCACGCGCTCGATCGTGTCACGCGCGAGCGCGCCGCGATCCAGCGTGAAATTGAGGTAGGGGCCGACCGCCTTCACCTCCGCGATCGGCGGCGCCGCGGCGATCTTCTTCGCCAGCTCCGCGGCGAGCTCGGCCGGGTTGCGCTTCGCGGGCTTCGCGAGAGCAAACGTCGGGAGCGCGAAGTCGCCGAGAGACGGATCGCGTGGGTGCTCGAGAAGCGCGAGCGCCTGATCCCGTGGAAGCCCCGCGGCGCCGGCCACGAGCGATGCGATCTGTTCCTCGAAGGCCTGCATGCGCGGACGATGCTCTCGCGGGGGAGAAAGCGGGGCAGTGTATCGGTCGAGCGGAGGCCGGTGAACCTCGCGGGTCGGCCTCCGTCGACGTCGCTCAGGGCTCCGAACTCGACAACGCGCGTCGCGCGCGATCCAGGACGGTCAACAGGTCGCGGTGCAGCAGGAGCCCGCGCGCCTCGTCGAACGCAGACCATCTCACTTCGTCGTGCTCGCTCGACCGGACGACCGTGCGGTCCGGCGTGCTCCCGAGGAACAGGACCACCGTCTTCAGGACGTGCCCGTGCCGCGTGCGCACCGCGTAGGTGATCTCCTCGCGAAAAGAGGGATGCAGGTCGACCGTAGAGACGCCGGTCTCCTCGAGAGTTTCGCGGTGCGCCGTCTCGTCGTCGGTCTCGCCCGGCTCGGTGTGCCCCTTCGGGAAGCCCCACGTCCCGTGCTTCGCGTTGCGCAGCAGGAGGTAGTGCGGCTCCGCGTCGGGGCCCCGGTGGTAGAGGATGATGCCCGCGGCGCGCTCGCGGCCGGCGATTGGATCCATGTTCACCGGCGGATCATACCGGCACGGTTTCAGAACGACCCGCCGTCGTTCCCGACGCAGACCCACGCGGCCCACAAGCTCGGATGGCATGCATCGACGATCGTGCTGCCGCGCGGGAACGGCGGCCGCGTGATCCCCGCCAGCCAGTCGAGCTGCGCGGCGCGCACCGCCTCGGCGAGCGGCGCCCCCGCGGCCGCCGCCGCGTGGATCCGCACCGTCGTCGCCGCCGCGCTGCGGTCGTCGACGTCGTGAAGCGTCGCGACGACCGCGCTCGCGCCCGCGACGAGGAACGCCCGCCACACGCCGAGAACGCCTTCGCCGCGATGGAAGTCGCCAGTCGCCGTCCCGCACGCGGACAGCACGACGCGCGCGCCGCGCGTGAGCGGCAGCCGCGCGACGTCCGCCGCCGACAACCGGTCCGGCTCCGCGTCTCCGCGTCGTTCGCCGAGCACGAGGCGCGATCGATTCGCGAGCGTCGGATCCGCCTCCGCGTGGCAACCAAGGTGCACCCAGCCGAAGCGGCCGGAACGCAGCGCCGCGACCAGTCCTGCCGCGCTCGCGTCGTGGTCGTCGAGGAACCGAATTCGCCCGTGGATCCGTGCCACCTCCTCGCCTTCCTGCTTCGAGTACCACAGCTGCGGCGTCGAGAGGAACAGCACCGAGTCGTCCGGGCACGGCGCGGCGATCGACCGGAGGATCGCGCGCGACGGCACGACGACGAAAGCGGACGTCCGCGCGAGATAGGGCAGGTCCGCGAACGTCGCCCGTTCGCCGGCCTCGAGCGGCCGCGCGACGAGCGCGCAGAACGGCAACTTTCCGAGCCCGCCTTCCGGCGAGACGACCACCCGCCGCGGTGCCGCTTCCGCGGACCCCGCGAAATACGCGAGCGCCGGTCCGAGAACCTCGCGCGCGATCGCGTGCGATGCGCGCGCGAATTCGACCGCCGAGGCGCCGGTGTTCTCCGGCGACAGCGTCGCCGCCGCGAACGCCTCGACCCTCGCATCGATGGGGCCGCGGAGGCCGAGGTCGGTGAACGAGCGCTCGTCTCCTCGTCGCGCGAGGAGCACGAGGTGCGCGCCGTCCTTCCGCGGCACTCCGAACCAACAGAGCTCGGCCACGCCATCCGCGAGCGG
>CAZOLL010000739.1:0-2167 GCA_964580365.1 uncultured Phycisphaeraceae bacterium | reverse complement strand
GCGCGCACGTAGTCGACGGCGACGCGCAGCTGCTCGCGGTCGAGCGCGAAGAACCCGTCGGCCCACGTGCGTTTGCGGAAGCAGTGGCGGCACAAGGTCGCGCAGAAGTTCGTCGGGACGATCAGCGCGCGGTCGGTGTAGCGGTGCACCACGCCGGGCACCGGCGACAGCGACTCCTCGTGGAAGGGATCGCTCACTTCCTGCCCGGCGCTCCCCGCCTCGTCCGCGCTCGGCAGCACCTGGCGCAGGATCGGGTCGTTCGGGTCGTTCGGGTCGGCGAGCGAGAGGTAGTACGGCGAGACGCCGACCGGGAACTCTTCGACGACGCCGCTCGCGGGCAGGAGCGCGGACTCCGGCCGTCCGAGCGCGCTCGCGAGGTCGGCGAGCGAACGGATGCGGTGGCGCGTCTGCCAGCGCCAGTCGCCCCAGTCGCGCTCGGAAACCGCCGCTCTCTCGGGGATCGTGAAGGTCGTCATCGCCGTCGGATCGAGCCGAGCAGGATAGCAGACGCCCGCGCGCGCCCTTACGCTCCGCGTCCCCCGCACCCGCAGCACACGCTCACGGACGCACTCGATGGCCACGCGCGACGGACAGCACCGCTCCTACCAAGCCGGCTCCAACGGGGGCGCGAGTTCGCGCGAGTTCAAGCGCGCGCGCGCCGTCGCTCCCCCGCCGATCACCGGCAAAGAGTCGCCGCGCGAGATCATCGAGACGACGTTCAACGCCTACGTCGGACGGCAGGAGCGCCTCGCGTTCGAGCTGATGTCGCGCGCCGTGCGCGAGCGCTACGCCGTCTTCCTCACGCTCTCCGGCGCGATGACCCCCGCGGGGCTGCACCAATCGTGCCTCAACCCGTTGATCCGCGCGGGCATCGTCGACTGCCTCACCACCACGGGTGCGAACCTCTACCACGACGCGCACCGCGTGCTCGGCCACCGCATCCGCGAGATCAATCCGAACGCCGGCGACCTCGCGCTGCGCGCCGCGCGCATCATCCGCGTCTACGACCTCGGATTCTGGGAAGAAGTCCTGCTCGACACGGACCGGTTCTTCTCCGCGATCGTCGCGCTGCCCGAGTTCCAGCGGAAGATGACGACGCCCGAGTTCCACTTCCTCCTCGGCAAGCACGTCGCGCGCATCGAGAAAGCGCTCGGCGTGAAGGAGCCGTCGCTCCTCGCGACCTGCTGGAAGCACCGCGTGCCGATCTTCGTCGGCGCGGTGCAGGACGGCTCGATCTTCCTCAACGTCGTGAAGATGAAGCGCGTGCTCGGCGACGCCTTCAAGCTCCAGATCGACGTCAACGACGACGTCTTCGCGATGAGCGCCGTGCAGCACTGGTGCTCGAAGCGGCTGAAGAAGAAGCTCGCAATCTGGATCCTCGGCGGCGGCGTCCCGAAGAACTACACGCTGCAGGGCGAGCCGCTGCTCGGGCAGATCTTCGACATCCCCACCGACGGCTTCGACATCGACGTGCAGTTCTGCGTCGACCCGGTCGACAACGGCGCGCTGTCGTCGTGCCCCGCGTCCGAAGGCCACACCTGGGGCAAGGTCTCGCCCGAGGGAGTCGCGCGCTCGATCTACTGCCACACCGACGTCACCGCGGTCTTCCCGTGGCTGACGTACGCGCTGTTCTCCGACCGCAGGAACAAGAAGAAGGGGCTGCGCCTCGCGGACCAGCTCGACGACGCGGTCACGTTCCTCGACCAAGCGGTGCGCGCGCGGAAGAAGTCGCTGCTCGCGACGATCACCGACCCGCGCGTTTCGCGGCGCTGAGGGCGACTCGTGCGCGTCGACATCGTCGGCGGCGGGTTGTTCGGCGTCGCGGCCGCGCGCTCGCTCGCGCGCCGCGGACACGAGGTCGCGCTCCGCGAGGCGACGGCCGTCCCGGGAGAGAACGCGGCGAGCCGCGACGTCTCGAAGGCGCTGCGCCTCTCCTACGGCGTCGAGACCACGCGCTTCGCGCCGCGCGTCAAGGCCGCGCTCGCCGCGTGGCGTTCGCTCGATCGCGCGAACGAACCTCCGCTGTTCCGCCGCACCGGCTTCCTCGCGCTCGCGCCGCGCTTCGCGCCCGGGTCCGTCGAGCACGAGAGTGCGGCGCGCCAGCTCGCGCACGGAGAATCGGTCGAGGTGTTCGGGCCGGCGGCCGCCTCGCGCCGCGTCCCCGGGT
>CAZOLL010000738.1:0-2171 GCA_964580365.1 uncultured Phycisphaeraceae bacterium | reverse complement strand
GCCCGGCAACCAGAGCTCGTGGGTGCTGTGGATGGCGCTGTATGGCTTCTCGCTGCAGATGTACTGCGACTTCTCCGCATACACCGACATGGCGCTCGGAGTCGCGCGCGCGTTCGGCATCAAGCTCGTGGAGAACTTCGACGCGCCGTACCTCGCGCGATCGATCACCGAGTTCTGGCGGCGTTGGCACCTGTCGCTGTCGCGCTGGCTGCGCGACTACCTGTATGTCTCGCTCGGCGGCAACCGGAAGGGTTCGTTCCGCTCGAACGTGAACCTCTTCATCACGATGCTGCTCGGCGGCCTGTGGCACGGCGCGAACTGGACCTACGTCGTCTGGGGCGGGTACCAGGGCCTCTGTCTGATCATCGAGCGCAAGCTCGGCGTCGCGCGCGACGCGGAGGACGACCCGCGCTGGACCGCGTGGCTGAAGCGCATCCTGATGTTCCACGTGCTGTGCCTGTCGTGGACGATGTTCCGCGCGCCCGACTTCGCGTCGTCGGTGCTCTACGCCTCGCGGCTGTGGACCCACTGGACGCCGAGCGGCGGCGAGAAGATCGGCCTCGCGTGGACGGGCGTTCTGGTCGCGCTGGTCGTGATGCAGTTCGTCGTGCGGCGCGGGCAGTGGAAGGTGCGGGTGTGGGAGCGGCTGCCGAGCGTGGTGCAAGGCGTGCTGCTCGGCTTGCTCGTCAGCGCGGCGATGCTCGCGTGGGTCGACGAAGTGGCGTTCTTCTACTTCCAGTTCTGAACGACATGAGCAAGGCGACCAAAGCTCTTCTCATCTGCCTGGTCACGATCGTGGCCGTCGAGTGCGGCCTGCGCTGGCTGCTCACGCACTCGCAGGATCTCGAGGGCGTGCCGACGGACCGGAAGGTCGCGTTCGTGCTCGGCACGTCGCGCACGCAGAGCGCGCTCGACCCGCTCGCGATCGAGGCGGAGCTGAAGAATCTCGGCGGCCCCGGCGGCCTCGTTGGCCTGGACGGCAAGGGCCCGTGGGTCGCCGACGTCGCGGGCAACGCGCTCACCACGATGGGCGAACTGCTCCTCTACATCGATTCGATCCGTCCACTCGCGCGCGGACGCAGAGGCATCGTCGCGATCGAGGTCCGCTACGAGGGCCTGAACGACCACTACGCGACGACGCCCGAGATCGAGGCGATCCTGAAGGGGCGCATGAAGACGCTGCTCCCCGACGAGGAGATCAACGAGCTGTTGATGGCGCGCTACGAGGACCCGGTGCAGCACATCGGCTCGTCGCGCTGGCTCGCGAACCTGACGACCGAGCACATCCACGACCTCACGCGCGCCGCGACCGGCCGCCTCGTGCTCGGCAGCGGGCGCGACACGCTCCGCCAGCTCGGCCACCAGGTCGCGGTCCTGTTCGGCGCGCAGGCCGCGCCGCCGTTCGCCGTCGACAAGAAGGGCTTCGCGCCGCAGCTCGGCCAGCGGAAGGACGACCTCGACGTCGGCCGTTGGGGCCCCCACTACAAGAACGAGCTGATGCGCCGCCTGTCCCAGGGCGGCCTGCAGTTCCACGCGCTCGAGAAGATCATCGCGCTCGCCCGCGAGGACGGCTTCGAGCCGGTGATGTTCGTGATGCCCGTGACCGACATCCACAAGACCTTCCTCCCGGACGGAATGTGGGCGCGCTCCGTCGCGCTCGTGAAGGGATTGGCGGAGAAGGAGAAGATCCCGCTCGTCGATTTCGATGCCGACGGCAAGTGGAACGGGCACGAGCTGTTCTTCGACACGCACCACATGGCGCCGGTTGCGGCACCCGGGATGTCCGCGGAGTTCGCGCGGAGGGTGCTGGCCCCTGCGCTCGGCGGGAAGTGACGGCAGCGGACGGGAGTCGGGCCCTCGGGGCACGGGTCTCGTGCCTCGGAATCCCGGGACCGGATCCGGCCCCGAACCCGAGGGACGGGAGTCGGGCGGGCGCGATCAACGGTGCGCGGCACGTGGAGTGGTGTCGGAGCTGAGGCGGCCGTGAAGCAGCCAGCCGGTGGCCAGCTGCCAGGAGCGCGGTGAAGCGGTCGGCGCGGGGCGAGGGCTCGGCGCGAGCTCGTGCCAACCGGTGAACCACGCGGCGGAGGAGTAGGGGTCCACGCGGCCGGGGAAGGGGATGCCGTGACGGCGCGCGTTGTTCAGGACGTATGCGAGCGTGTTCTTCACGT
>CAZOLL010000737.1:0-2174 GCA_964580365.1 uncultured Phycisphaeraceae bacterium | reverse complement strand
GCGACCGTGCTGTCGATGCTGCATGTGGAGAAGGCCGGCAGCATGAGCGGGACCGCGCTGCCCGCGGGCCGCCCGATGCCTCCGCTGCCGACTACCGAGACGCGCGTCACGCCGGCGCGCGACGACTGAGCGGCGTCAACCCTTCAGTCGCGCCGCGACGTCGACCAAACGTTCCGCGACGCGCGCGATCGCTTCCTGCTGCTTCGGGTCGATGAGGTTTCCCGCCGCGTCGAACGCCTCGTTCGCCTTCGAGAGCGCGTGTTGCTCGGGGATGAGCACGACGCCGATGTTGCCGAGGATCGAGCGCACGGTGACGAGGCCGCGCAGCCCGCCGAGCGCGCCGGGCGATGCGGAGATGAGACCGGCGACCTTGCCCTTGAAGCACACGAGCGGCGGCTCACCGGGTGCGGGGCGCGACGCCCAGTCGATCGCGTTCTTCAGGAGCGGGGTGATCGAGCTGTTGTATTCCGGCGCGCTGATCAAGAGCGCGTCGTGTGCGACGAGCATCTGCTTCCAGCGCTTGACGTCTTCGGGCAGGCCGGAGCGTTCCTCGAGGTCGGCGTCGTAGAGCGGCAGCCGCAGGTCGGCGAAGTCGACGACCGTCACGTCCGCGCCCTTCGCGCGCGCGGCCGCGACCGCCACCGCGAGCGCCTTCTTGTTGAACGAATCGCGGCGGGCCGACCCCGCGAACGCGATCACTTTCGGACCCGAAGCCATCCGCTCCTCCGTTCCAACGGTTCTGACGAGACGCCGGGAGTCAACCGCCCGAGGCCTGCGCGATCCTGTGCTCGAGGTGTTCGACCACGCCGGGCTCGTTGCGCCCGGACGCGCGATATGCCTCGAGCGATTCTAGGAACAACGCGTGAGCGTCGGCGCCGCGGTCCGCTTCGAGCATCAGCTCGGCGAGCAGCCGCGCGCACACCGCGCGGTAGTAGGGGTCGGCGCCCTTCGCGGCGCGCAACGCCTCGAGCGCCGAACGGTAGTGATGCTCCGCGTCGGCCGGACGTTTCCGTCTGGAGTAGTTCAGACCCAACTCCATCTCGATCTGCGCCCCGGCGGCCGTCGCGGGGCCGGCGGCGTTCGCGATCGCGAGCGCGGATTCGAGCAGGGCTGTCGCGCCCTCGAGGTCGCCGCGCTCCTCGAGGAGGATCGCGCGGTTGTTCAAGAGCGCGCCGAGGTCCGGGTGGCGGTCGAGGCCGAGCCGCTCGTAGATCGACGCGGCTTCTGCGTAGAGGCGGTCCGCCTCGTCGAGATCGTTCGCCCGCTTGCGGATCATCGCGAGCGTGTTGCGCACGCCAGCCCCCTCGAGCCCGGGCAGCCGCGACGGAATCGACTCCTCGATCGCGAGTGCTTCGCGGCACGCGGCCTCCGCGGCTTCCGAGTCTCCGGAATAGAGCAGCGCGGTCGCGAGCAGGCCGAGCGTCGTGATGCGCGTGCTCGTGTCGGCCGACGTCCTCTCGCGATCGGCCGTGCGCCGGAACGTGGCGACCGCCTCGACGAATCGCCCGGCCGTGAGGTGCGCGGTGCCGAGCACGCTCTCGGCGGTGGTGAGCATCGCCGCGTCCGGCGTCTGCAGCGAGGAGCACGAGGCGAGCGCCGCGCTCGCTTCGGCGGTTGCGTCGTCGATCCGGCCGACGGCGATGGCGGCGCGCGCGCGGAGGATGTGCACCGTCGCGGTCTCACGCGAGTTCTCGCCGAACAGCGTGCGATTCAGCGCGAGGGCGTCATCGAGCATCGGCTGGATGCCCTGGACGTCGCCGAGCGTGAGCGAGATGTCGCCGAGATGCGAGAACAGCACCGCTCGCGTCTCCGGCGCGAAGTCCTTGTGCGCGACCTCGTCGCGGATCCGGCGCAGGAACTCACGCATCGTGAGGTCGCCTTCGCCGCTGCTCGGGTCGGCGCCGCGCAGCGCGGAGACGAAGAACTCGGTGACGCGCTTCGCCACGTCGGCCTGGCGCGCGGCCTGGTCGCGCGCGTCGTTGGCGCGGTCGCGCTCGACGTTGGCGCGATCGCGTTCGGCGCGGATGCGGATCCACGCGACCGACGGACCGACGATCGTGAGCAGCACGATCGCGACGAGCGCGGTCGAGAGCGTCGGGTGGCGCTGCACCCAGCGGCGCGCGCGGAGCTGCATCGACGGGCGCTTCGCCGCGATCGGGCGCAGCTCGAGGACG
>CAZOLL010000736.1:0-2175 GCA_964580365.1 uncultured Phycisphaeraceae bacterium | reverse complement strand
ACACCTGCGCGCCCTCGCGCGCGTCGACCGCCGGCTGCTCGCGGCCTACGAGGCGGCCGCGCGCGTCACGCTGACGGCCGCGGTCGCGTCCGGACGGCTCGCCGCGCGCGGCGCCGCCCGGCTCGCACGGTTGATCGGGATCGGGAAGTGACCAAGGCGAAGTCGGAGCGCCCGCTCCTCGTCGCATCGCTCGGCGCACGCGACCTCGACGGCGCCGCCGCGGACGCACGCGCGCTCCCGAAGGAAGTCGATCTCGTCGAGCTGCGCCTCGACCGCTTCGCCGACCCGCGCGCGATCGATCTCGCCGCCGCTCGCCGCGCGCTCGGACGTCCCGCCCTGTTCACGCTGCGTCCGCGCGCTGAGGGCGGCGAGTTCGACGGCGCCCTCGCCGATCGCGCCGCGCTCCTCGACGCGGCCGATCGCGCCGGTTTCGAATGGATCGACGTCGAGGAGGACGTCGCGGCGAAAGTGGCGCGCGGGGCTGCACGGCGCATCGCGTCGTGGCACGCGATGCCCGTGGATCCGAAGGTCGACGTCGCCGCGAAGGTCGGAGCGCTGCGGTCGCTCGGCGCGGACGCCGTGAAGGTCGCCGCCGAGTTCTCGAGTGCCGCGGCGTCCCTCGCGTTCGTGAAGTCCGCGTCGTCCGCCGGCGGCGTCGTCGCGATCGCGATGGGCGCACGCGGCCGCTTCTTGCGACCGCTCGCCGGCACGTTCGGCGCGCCGCTCGTCTATGCGGCGGCGCACGCGTCGCGGAAGACCGCCGCCGGCCAGGTCACGACGCGCGAGTTCCTCGAGGTCTACCGCGCTTCCCGCGTCGGGCCAAACACTCGCGTGTTCGCCGTCGTCGGCAAAGACGTGTCGCGCTCGCTCTCGCCGGCCGTGCACAACGCGGTGTTCGAAGCGACCGGCGTCGATGCGAGCTACGTCGACCTTTCGGTCGACGTGTTCGCCGACGCGCTCGCGGTCGCACGCGAGCTGCCGCTCTCCGGGATGTCGGTGACCGCGCCGTTCAAGGGCGACGCGCTCGCCGCGGCCGCGAACGCGGACGACGACGCGCGCGCGATCGGTGCTTCGAACACGCTGATCGCGCGAGAACGCGGCGGCTTCGCCGCGACCAACACCGACGCTCCCGGATTCCTCGCCGCGATCGACGTCGCCGTGGCGGAGCCGGAGCTCGCGGAGGCGCTGTGCATCGGCCGCTCGTTCGAAGCGCTCGAACGGCTCGGCGCGGACGATCTCGGGTACGCCCCCCGCACCGCGCTCGTGTTCGGCGGCGGCGGCGTCGCGCGCGCGATCGCGTTCGCGTTGCTCTCGCGGGGCGCGAAGGTCAGCGTCACCGCGCGCGACTTCTCGCAGGCGACCCAGCTCGCGATCGAAATCCCTGGCGTCGTCGCCGTCTCGCAGGACCGCGCGCGCTCGCAGGGCTTCGACGTCCTGGTGAAGGCGTTCGGCGGCGCGGAGGGCGAGCGCCACGACTTCGACCCGACGGAGTTCCGACCGGAGGGCCTCGCGGTCGACGTCGACACGCGGCCACTCGACACGCCGTTCCTGCGCGCCGCACGCCAGCACGGCCGCGGTCCGGTGCCGGGCGGGATGAGGTTCGCGTCACAGGCAGCGCTGCAGGCCGAGCGGTTCTGCGGTTGCGGCGCGGCGGTCGCGCGCCGCGCGATCGCAGCGGCGATCGCGCACGAATTCGCCTCCGGTTGATCAGTCCGCGCGCCGCCACTCGGCGGCGAGGTCGGCGCGGCCGGCCGCCTCGAGCACCTTGGCGGAGCGTTCGCGCAGCACGTCGCGCCGCCACTCGCGGATCAGCTTCCCGCCGACCACCGGCTTGAGGACGTCGCTGATCTCGGCCACGGCTTCGTCCTTCCGCCCGAGCGCGACCAGCGCGTCGGCGTGCGCGACCGCGGCCCAGCCGATCAGCCAGTGGCCCTGCGCGAACTCCGCAGTCATCTTCTCGACCGCGGACTTCAGGCGCTGCTCCGCTTCCGCGACGGCTCCGGTCGCGAGCAGCGCCTCGCCGAGCGTCATCTCCACCAACTTGTCGCCGCCCGACAGGTCGAACGCCTCGCGCGCGTACGGCAGCGCCTCGGTGCCGCGGCCGAGGAGCAGGAGGTCGGCCGCGAAGTCGGAGAGCGAGTTCGTCACCAGCATCCGGTCGCGGGTCTCGACCGT
>CAZOLL010000735.1:0-2177 GCA_964580365.1 uncultured Phycisphaeraceae bacterium | reverse complement strand
GGGGGACGGGCCGCGCGTGGGCGGGGGGCTCTGAGGACCGTTGGCGTGTACCGGCTGGCTGCGCGCAGTCGACGTTCACGTTGCCTGCGGGATCACCGCCGTCGCTCGCGGGGATCATCGTGAACCACGCGTTCCTCGTGCTGAAGAACCCGTCGACCGTCGGCTTCGCGAGCGACCCGATCGCGATCGCGCTCGTGCCGTGACGCACGTTTTCGCTGCACTCGCGGATCCCGCTCGAGCCGCCCCACCCGCCCCACCGCGTCGAATCGGCGATTCGCGCCAGCGGAATGCCTCGATTGACCGGTGAGGCGGGTGGGGCGGCGATTCGAGAATCGGCCGCGGAGCCCGCGAAACGCGACGGACCCCGTGCGGACACGCATGTCCGCACGGGGTCCGTCGATTCAGGACGATCGCGTCAGGCCGCGCTCGTGCCGCCCGCGGCGACGGCGCCGTCGCTCGACGGCGCCTGGACGTTCTTCTTGATCTTCGTCCAGTGGTAGTTCCGGAAGCCGGTGCCGGTCGGGACCATCGCGCCGAGGATCACGTTCTCCTTCAGGCCGATGAGCTCGTCGCGCTTGCCGGCAAGCGCCGCTTCCGTGAGGACCGTGGTCGTCTCCTGGAACGAGGCGGCCGAGATCATCGAGTCGGACTGCAGCGACGCCTTCGTGATGCCGAGGAGGACGGGCTCCGCGGTCGGCGGGCGCTTCTTGCCCTTGATGGTCTCTTCGCGCGTCTTCTTGAAGCGGAACTTGTCGATCATCAGGCCCGGCAGCAGATCGGAGTCGCCCGGGTCTTCGACGCGCACCTTGCGCATCATCTGCCCGACGATGATCTCGATGTGCTTGTCGTCGATCGTCACGTCCTGCGACCGGTAGACGTTCTGCACCTCGCGGAGCAGGTAGTCCTGCACCTTCTCCTCGCCGTTGATGCGCAGGATGTCGTGCGGGATCAGCGGACCTTCGATGAGCGGGTTGCCGGCCTTGACGCGGTCGCCCTGCTGGACGCGCAGGTGCTTGCCGTGCGGCACGAGGTGCTCCTGCACCAGTCCGCCTTCCGCCTTGACGAGGATCGTGCGCTTGCCGCGCTTCATCTCCTTCACGATCTCGACGATGCCGTCGACCTCGGCCATCACCGCCGGCTCCTTCGGCCGGCGCGCTTCGAAGAGCTCGGTGACGCGCGGCAGACCGCCGGTGATGTCCTGGACGCCGCCGCTCTCCTTCGGGGTCTTGGCGAGCAGCGTGCCGGCCTTCACCTTCACGCCGTTCTCGACCTCGATGTAGGCGCGCTCCGGGATCGGGTAGTAGATGAGCGGGTTGCCCTGGTTGTCCTCGATGACGACCTGCGGGTGCAGGTCGCCCTTGTGCTCGATGACGACCGAGCGCATGACGCCCGAGTTGTCCTTCTCGCGCTTGAACGTCTTGCCATCGACGAGGTCTTCCCAGCGCACCTTGCCGTCGCGGTCCGCGAGGATCGGCGTGGTGTGCGGGTCGAGGCGCGCGAGGATCTGGCCCTGGCGGACTTCCGCGCCGTCCTTCAGCGCCATGATCGCGCCGAGCGGGACGGAGTAGCGGTCGAGCTCGCGGCCCTTCTTGTCGACGATCAACACTTCGCCGTTGCGATCGAGGACCACGTCCTCCTGGCCGTTGTTCACGACCTTGAGGCCTTCGAGCTTCAACGTGCCGGGACGCTTCGCCTTCACGTCGGACACCGCGACCGAGCGCGACGCCGCGCCGCCGATGTGGAACGTGCGCATCGTCAGCTGCGTGCCGGGTTCGCCGATCGACTGCGCGGCGATGATGCCCACCGCGAGGCCCTCTTCGACCATCGAGCCGCGCGACAGGTCCATGCCGTAGCAGAGCGCGCACACGCCGAGCGACGCTTCGCACGTCAGCGGGCTGCGCACGCGCACCTTCTCGTAGCCGAGGCTCTGGATCTTGGTCGCGACCTCGTCCGTGATGAGGTCGTTCTCCTTCACGACGACGTCGTCGGTGACGACGTCGACGATCGCGCTGCGGGCAACGCGGCCGCGGATCTGCTGGCGCAGTTCGATGTCGACCTTCTCGCCCTTGTACACGGCCGACTTCGCGATGCCGTTGATCGTGCCGCAGTCGCGCTGCGTGACGACCACGTTCTGCGCGACGTCGGCGAGCTTGCGCGTGAGGTAGCCCGAGTCGGCC
>CAZOLL010000734.1:0-2179 GCA_964580365.1 uncultured Phycisphaeraceae bacterium | reverse complement strand
CTTCGATCCGCTCGAACGAAAGCGTCTTGCCGCCGACCAATCGCGCTTCGATCCGGTCGATCGTCGCGGCGGGGACTCCCGCGAACACGCGCGGGTCGTTCACCGCGCAGTAGGAGCCGCCCGCAAGACACGGCGCCGCGATCCGCCGGTCGCCACAGGTGAGGATGACCGAGGCGGGCGTCACCGGGACACGTTTCGCGTTCTCGAATCGGAGCGAAACGAAGTGCCCGCGGCGCTCGCCATCGTTTCGCAGCAAGACCACCGGCGCCGCGTTCTGCGAGAGCAGGACGTCGGCGTCGCCGTCGTCATCCGCGTCGGCGAAGGCCACCGCGCGCAACACACGCTCCGCTGCGATCGCGGCGCACGCCTTGCCGCCGAGCTCGTCGAAACGACCGTCGCCGCGGTTCTCGAACAAGAGCATCCGCTCGCGGTAGGTGGAGCCGGACAGCGGGTCGAACCGCCCGATGTTGTCGATGATGTGCCCGTTGCCCACGAGGACGTCGAGATCCCCGTCGAGGTCGAGATCGACGAAGCCGGTCCCGAAACCGACGAACGGCAACGACGGCGTGGCGAGTCCGCGCACCAGCGTGTCGTCCTCGAACACGAGGTCGCCAAGGTTTCGGTACAGGGTGTTGGTCTCACCGTCGAGGTTGGTGACGAAGAGCTCGGGCCGCAGGTCGCCGTCGACGTCACCGACCGCAATTCCCATGCTCGCCTGCGTCCGCCCGTCACCGCTGTAGCCGGCGTTCGAATGATCGGTCACGTCCGTGAACTTCCCTCCGCCATCGTTGCGATACAGGAAGTTCGGGGTCGAGTCGTTCGCGACGTAGAGGTCGAGGTCGCCGTCGTCGTCGAGGTCGGCGGCGGCGACGCCGAGCCCCTTGCCGTCGACATCGCGGATGCCCGCTTGCGCCGTTGCGTCGACGAACGTCCCGTTGCCTTCGTTGCGCCACAATTGGTCCGCCGACGACTCGAACTTGTCCGGGTGCGGGTACGCGATGTACCCCTCGCCTCGCGTGCGCTGCATCACGACATCGAGCCGGTAGTCGAGGTAGTTCGCCACGTAGAGGTCGAGGTCGCCGTCGGCCTCCATGTCGAAGAAACACGCCGAGGTGCTCCAGCGGTCCTCCGCGATGCCGGCGCGGGCCGTGACGTCCTCGAACGCGAGATCGCCGCGGTTCGCGAGCAGCACGTCCGGGCCGAAGTTCGCCACGAACAGGTCGATTCGGCCGTCATCGTCGAAGTCACCTGCGGCGACTCCCTGCCCGTAGCCGGTCGAAAGCGCGTCGCCCGATGCGGCGGACACGTCGGTGAACCGAAGGTCGCCGTCGTTGCGGAACAGCGCGTTCTTTCCCGGCGCCGCGCCGGCCTCGTCGGGCAGAGGTCCGCTCTGACCGAGGAACAGGTCGAGGTCGCCGTCCGAGTCTCCGTCGAACCACGCCGCGCTGCCGCCCATCGTCTCGGGGAGGTGCCGCTTGCCGCGCGCGCCATTCGCGTGGATGAATCGGACGCCCGACTCGACCGACACGTCGGTGAACAGGAACGGTCCCGAGATCGCGACCTGCGTCGCGTCGCTCCCGTCGCGATCACATCCCTCGAGCCCGAGCACAGCGAGCACGAAGAGCACCGGAGCGGGAGACCGCGGACCGATCGTCATTTCGGCGCTCCGCCGCCGGCGGGGCTCTCGACGAGCTCCGCGCGCCGCTTCTTGAACGAGGCGTTTTCCGGCGCGAGGCGCAGCGCAGCGTCGATCGCGGCGAGCGCGCCGTTGTTGTCGCCATTCTTCGAACGGGCCACCGCGAGCGTGTCGAGAACGTTCGGATCGCGGTTCTTGGTGAGCCGTGCCGCCTGCTCCGCGAGCTTCAAAGCTCGCTTTCGCGTTTCCGCGTCGCTTCCGCTCGACGCGAGGTGCCACGCGAACTCGTTCAGGAGTCGCGGATCGCCGGCGCCGACTTCGAGACCGGACTCGAAGGCCTCGGTCGCGTCGGCGGCCCGTCCGGCGGAGGCGAGGATGCGGCCTCGGACGATCCACGGCATCGGGTCCGACGGCGCAACGGACGAAGCGCGCTCGCACTCCGGGAGCGCGGAATCGAGGTCGCCGCCCGCGGCATACATCTGCGCGAGAGCGAGGCACGCGTCGACGCCGTTCGGCTTCTCGAGATGCCCGAGATCTTCGAGG
>CAZOLL010000733.1:0-2190 GCA_964580365.1 uncultured Phycisphaeraceae bacterium | reverse complement strand
CGGGCGCCGCTACGTTCCGCCGCGTGGCCCGGCACGAGCACGCGCATCGCGAGGTCGCAGCGGAGATCGCCGCCGGAGGCGAGTTCGTGACGGAGGAAGTGCGCGCGGCCGCGCCGTTCACCGAGCTGCTCGCGTCGTGGAACGTCGGCGTGCGCGACGGCGGCGGTTTCGTGGTCGACGTCCGCGTTGCGATCGGCGAGGAGCGCACGCCGTGGCTGCGCATCGGGCAGTTCGGGGTTGCCCCCGGCACGAAAGCGACGGCAGGCGCCGCGGTCGAATGCGAGGCCGGACGGATCGACGTCGACTGGTTCCGATCGGAGCGCGCGTTCGATCGCGCCGCGCTGCGCGTCACCTCGGTCGGCTCGTCGCCGCTCGCGCTCGCGCGGTTCGACTTCTGCTTCACCGATCGTCGCGCGCAGGCGGAAGCGGCGGAGCCGGTGTCCGGTCGAGTGATCGAGATCGACGTCCCGGCGCGCAGCCAGCGCTCGGAGGCGCCGGCACTCGTCGACCGGATCTGCTCGCCGACCGCGCTCGCGATGGTGCTCGCGTACCGCGGCGTCGACGTGCCGACGGCGCGCGTCGCCCAGCTCGCGTTCGACGTGGAGCACGATCTGTACGGCAACTGGGGCAACGCGATCCAGGCCGCGTTCGTGCTCGGCGTGCCGGGGTTCCTCGCGCGGTTCTCGAGCTGGCGCGAGGTCGAGCGCGAGCTCGAGCGCGGACAGCCGTTGATCGCGAGCATCGGCGTCGGGCCGGGAGGTCTCACGGGCGCGCCGTACGCGAAGACGGCCGGACACCTGATCGTCGTGCGTGGATTCGACGGCGGGGGGGGGGTGATCGTGAATGACCCCGCAGCCGAACCGGGGACCGAGCGCCGCGTCTACCGGCGTTCGGAGTTGACCCGCTGCTGGCTGGAGCGCGGCGGCACGGCGTACGTCCTCTTGCCGCGGCCGCGCGTCACGTCGAGCGGCGCGCGAGCAGGTTGATCGACCACGTGGAGCACGAGTCGTCGTGCACGCCGAGCGTCCACGGGATCTCGGCCGGCCACGACAGCCGGCGCGGAGATTCGAAGCCGTTGTTCACCAGGATGCGCGCGAGGCCGCGCGCGGTGAACAGCGACTTGTGCCGGTAGTCCGGCGGCAGATCCAGCGCGAACACGCCGTTCACCCAATCGCGATACACCTGCTTGCCGCGCGAAGACCCGGCATCGAACGCGGAAGGCTGCAGGACCGCGCGCCACGACATTCGGACGTGATCCGGGCAGCACACCACGAGGAGTCCGCCCGGCTTCAGGACGCGCCGCCATTCCGCGAGTACGCGGGGCAGGTCGGCCTCGGCGAAGTGCTCGAGCAGATGGCTCGCTCGCACGAGATCGAACTCGCCGTTCTCGGCGAACGAGAGGCAATCGGCACGGGAGACGACGTCTGGCTCCCGTTCGGCGAGGCCGTCGACGTTCACGAAGCCGGGCAGCTTCGACTTCCCGCAGCCGAGGTTGAGGAGGCGGCCGGTCCGCAAGACGTCGGACGGGATCCGCGGACCGCATCGCGCGAGGAGCGCTTGGCGCAGCCGCCACATTCCCGGCACGCGGACGAGGTACAGCTCGGTGAACGCCGCGAGCAGGTCACGCATCGCGCGCGGTTCTACCGGCCTCGGCCGAGCCGGAGAAGTCGCCAGCAATCGGACGCTCCGATGGTTTTCCGATTCCACGTTGAATCCCCCGGGTCGATGCGGCCCCAAGGAGAGTGCAGGCCGCCGGGTTGAAGCCGGACAGATCGGGGCGGGACTCGGGCGGGTGAAGCGCGAGCGCGGCGCGAAGCCTCCCGGACCCGAAAGCACCGAAGGGCGCCCCAGCACAAGTGCGCGGGCGCCCATCACATTGTCAGCGCTCGGCGCGCGGGGGTACTTCCATAGCGGCCGCCTCGCCGCGTGGCGGGAAGCGCGCTGCTCGATGCCGGGCGACGGCGAAGCCGGCAGCGACGACTCGAGCGATGCGAGGTTGGCCGTGCGGTGTTCCGGCGCGGGGTGCGTCGAGCTCCAGCCGCCGGCGCCCGCGACCTTGGGCATCCGCGAGAGGAACTCGCGCAACGCGTGCGACGAGTAGCCGGCGTCCGCCGCGATCTGCGCGCCGAGCCGGTCGGCCGCGTCTTCCTTGTCCTGCCCGTATCCGCCGGTGAGGATCGTGAAGACCAC
>CAZOLL010000732.1:0-2191 GCA_964580365.1 uncultured Phycisphaeraceae bacterium | reverse complement strand
CAGGTCGACGCCCCAGCCGATCCGGCCGAGCAACTCGGTGAATCGCCCCGGGATCCGCAGCCGCGAGAGCGGTCGCCCCGCGCGGCGCGCGAGCTCCGCGGCCTTCTCGCGCTCGACCGGCGGCCAGAGCGAGTCCGCGAACAGCCGCAGGTCCACGTCGTCCGCTTCGCGCGCGCGCGCCGCGAGAGCGACCGCGAGCTCCGTCGTGTACCGCGCGATGCCGCTGTTGGCGATCAGCACGTTCCGGACGTCGAGGCCGACTTTCATCCGGATCATCCCGTTCGTCGGGAACCACGAGCGGACGCCGGCGCGGCGAGGAGAAAGCGTCCGGAACCCATGGCCGCGGCAGGGGCCTCTCGCGGCGAACGAGTCGCGCGCGAAAGGGAATTCAGCCGGCTCTTGTCGAGGGCTGAGCGCTGGTCAAGGCAATCCCTTGAGGTGCGGTGCACGGGTTCCGGCGCCGGGCGGCGAGGGTAGCACGGACGATCGGGCGCGTCACCGCTTCGCGAGAAACTCGAGCGCGATGCGGCGCGCCGCGAAGTCGCGGACGCGGCCGCGCGCGTCGACCGCCACGCCTTCCTTGCGCAGGAGCCGCGCCTGCCGCGTCGGATCGACGACGCTGATCTCGCCCTTGCCGTTCACGACGCGCTGCCACGGCACGTCCTTGCGCTTCGCCGGAAGCGCGGCGAGCGCCCACCCCACCTGGCGCGCGACGCGCCGCAGCCCGAGAGCCTCGGCCACGTCGCCGTACGTCGTGACGAACCCCGCCGGCACGCGCGCGACCAGCGTGAACACGCGCTCGTGGAACCCGCGGGTCACGACGCGAGCCATTCGCCTCTCACCGGTCCTCGACGATGCGCAGCTCGATCACGCGGTCGTGCGGAGCGCGGCGGTGCTCGAACAGGAAGATCCCCTGCCAGCGCCCGATCACGAGGTCGCCGGCCTCCACGATGAACGTCTCGGAGGTGCGCGTGACGGCGGCGCGGACGTGCGACGGCATGTCGTCCGGCCCCTCGGTGACGTGCGTGAAGCGCGGGTCGCCGTCCGGCGCGAGCCGATCGAAGAACGCCTCGAGGTCGGCACGCGCGCTCGGCTCGTAGTTCTCCTGCACGATCAGGCTCGCCGAGGTGTGCTTGAGATACGCGACACAGAGTCCGTCACGGACGCCCGACGCACGCACTGCGGCGCGGATTCTCTCCGTCACGTCGTGGAGACCGCGACCAGTGGTGGCGACTCGGATGGTGGCGCGCACGCGACGAGGATAAGCAGTTCTTCTCCGAGAAATTCGCCGGCCGACGGCTCCTCCCGGTGAAGAACGCGTCGGATACCGCCTGCGTCGTCGTGTCGATCTCTGCCGACAGCGAACGCCCTGCACCTCTCACTCGGCGCGCAATGCCGCGTCACCTGCGCAATCCGCCTCCGGCTGCGAGCCGGAACGCTTTCTTGAAGCGTTCCAACGCGCGCACGCCGGCGCGTTGCGTCGCGCCATAGGTCGCGCCGAGGCGCACGGCCTGCTCTTCGAGCGGAACGTTCTGGCTCGACCATTGGACCAGCAGGCGATCGCGCTCCGGCAACGCGTCGAGCACGCGCGTCACGAGAGCGAGCTGCTCTCGGCGGTCGGCGCGTGTGGCCGGACCGGCGCCACTCACGGCGGGCTCGCGCGCGTTCCCGCGATCCATCGCATCGGGAGCGACCGTGAGCCGCAGGATCCGCGCGCGATCACGCTTCAATGCGCGCCAATGGTCGTGGCGATCGGCGATCACGCCGCGCGCGAGCGTGTGCAGCCAGGCGTCGAATGCTGCGTCGCCGCGATCTTCGAACCGCGCCGATTCCGCGTGACGAAGCGCCAGCTCATGCACCATCTGCACCAGGTCCTCCGGAGATTCGTGGCGCAGCAGGCCCGACGCGTTCTTCTCCACGAAGCGCTGCAGTTCCGCGCGGTGCTGCTCGAGCCGCGCGCCGAGCGCATCGTGCTCGCTCATCGCCGGCCCTCGAGCGGCGCGAGCACCAACCGGAACCCGTAGGCCGGGTCGGCGGTCTCGGGCAGCGCTGCGTGGCGCAGGTCGATGCGGAAGTCGTCGGGCCGCGAATGCAGCCACGAGCCGCCGCCGAGCGCGCGCTCCGGCCCGTCGTCGAGGTACGCCGCCTGGCTGAGCCACTCCATCGCGCCGCCCATCAAGTCGAACACACC
>CAZOLL010000731.1:0-2198 GCA_964580365.1 uncultured Phycisphaeraceae bacterium | reverse complement strand
GTCCTCCACAACGACGACCACGGCGGAGCCCAGGTCTCGAGGCGCGTGATGCCGCGCTCGGCGGCGACGCGCGCGGCCGCCTGCGCGAGCGCGGCGACCGCGGGCTGGTCCGCGCCGTCGACGACCCAGTCGACGAGCGGCGCGATCGCCTTGTCGAACCAGTTGAGCCGGAACACGAGCAGGCCGCGCAACCGCGCGTCGGGGACCGAGCGCACCGCGATCGTGCGGTAGCGGATCGTCGGACAGGTCGCGTAGCGCCAGCGCAGGTACTCGGCGTCGCGCCGCTGCACGAGGTGCTCGTCGCCGAGCGCGTCGAGCATCCGCTCGAACAGCCGACCGACGTCGGGTGGGAGTTCTGCGAGATCCTCCACGGCCATCTCGTCCGCGCCCATGCCGCCGAGGTAGTCGACCCACGCGCGGTCGAAATCCCGCACCTGCCGGACGACGGGGACGTGCACCGGCCGGTAGTCGAGCTGCCGCGTGCCGATGCGGAACGCGATCGGGTTGGGGAACCCGTACACGATGCGGTCGCGGTACGGGACGCCCCAGTGGTCGAACCACTCGCGCGCGAGCGTGAGGAACAACCCCTCGCGCTTCAGCACTCGCCGGTATTCCGCGTCGACGCAGGTGTCGACCGCCTGCGACCCGACGAACGGCGCGCGCTCGTGGATCCACGTCCCCGGGATCGCGGTGTAGGTGCCGACGATCTTCGCCGGGTCGGCCGACGACGTCGCGACGAACGTGTGGTGCCCGAGCGGATTCGACGCGAACTGCCAGCGCCAGAACTCGAGCGTGCGCGGCGCAAAGTCCGGGTTGCCCTCCGCGAACACGCGGTTGAAGAGGTCGAGGATCCCGCCCTCGTCCCCCTCTCGGTACTCGCGGATGTCGAAGTCTCGGCTCACGGGCTCGCTCTCGATGGCACGCCGGGAATGACGATAGAGTTTCGGCACCCGCACCCCGACGACTTGCGGAGTCTCGAGACCACCCGTGAGTAGTGACAACATCGAGGTCCGCGAATACCGTCGCGGCGACGAGGAGCGGATCCTCGCTCTGTTCAACGAGGTGTTCGCCGAGGGCGATCCGCACTACGAGCCGCGCTCGCTCGCAGAATGGCGCTGGGAGTTCGTCGACAACCCGGCCGGGACGCAGGTCGTGATCGGCGTCGAGCCGTCGGGCCGCGTGATCGCGCAGTACGCGTGCCTGCCGGCGATCGTGACGCTGAAGGGCGAGACCGTGAAGTGCGGCCAGGGGATCGACTCGGTGGTCCACAAGGACTACCGGCGCGGCCTGAAGAAGGAGGGCGCGTTCGAGAAGGTGGCGAAGTACTACTTCGAGCACATCGGACGCTGGCCCGTGAACGCGTTCGGCTACGGCTTCCCGAACCAGAAGGCCTTCCGCATCGGCGTGAAGCGGCTCGGCTACCTGCCGATCCACGCTCCGGTGAAGACGACGTTCCGCAACCTGTTCCAGCACGCGAACGACGACGAGGTCGGAGCCGGCGCCGTCGCCGGCGAGGTGATCGAGCTCGCGAGCTTCGACGTGCGCGCCGATCGGTTGTGGTCGCGCATCGAGCCGAGCGTCGCGATGGCGATCCGCCGCGACGCCGCGTACCTGAACTGGCGCTACGCGCACCATCCGCGCGTGAAGTACCGCGCATTCGGCCTCGTCGGCGGAGCGAGTGACACAGAGCTGCGCGGCATCGTCGTCACGCGCGCGAACTGGATGGGCCCGCCGATCCTCGCGCTGACCGAGCTGATCGTCTCGCACGACGACGCGCCCGCGATCGCGCGCCTGCTCGCGCACGTCGTGCAGGTCGCCCGCGCAACCCGACAACAACGCGTCGAGACGTGGATCGCGCCCGCGATGCCCATCCACGCGACCGTGCTTTCGCACGGCTTCTCCGTTGAAGACTCGCCCTTCAATCTCTGCGTGAAGCCGTACCGCCCGGACCTGACGGAAGACTGGGTGCGGGCGAACTGGTGGTTCACGATCGGGGACTCGGACGTGTTTTGAGCGGACGCACGACGGTCGGGCTCCGGCGGATTCCGCTCGACGAATTGGTCCGCTCGGCGACCCGAGCGTCATCGGCGCTCTGGGAGATCGCCGAGTGTTTCCCGCGCCGACACGCAGGACGGATCAGGCCAGGCACCGGAAGCCATCCGTTACACTCTGGCGCTCACTCGAATCTCCGATTCTCA
>CAZOLL010000730.1:0-2199 GCA_964580365.1 uncultured Phycisphaeraceae bacterium | reverse complement strand
GGCATTTGCCGAGCTCGATTTTCGCGGTCGCGTGCTGCATGCGCGCCGCGTCGGCGGAGACGATCGAGAGCTGCGCGGCGACTTCCTCCCACGAGTGCCCCTCGTAGTCGCGCAGCAGGATCAGCTCGCGCTGCTGCTCGGTCAGCGTCGCGAGACATTCCTCGAGCATCCGCTGGCGCTCGTCGCGCGCGGCAATCTCCGACGCGCGCGTGTCCGGCGCGGGCGGGTCGCCCATCACGGAGCCCGAGTGCGACTTGGCGTCGAGCGACACCTGCCCCGGCGCGGCGCGCTTCGCCGCGGTCATCTTGTCGAGCTCGTCGTTGATCTGGCGCTCGACGATGCGCGCGAGCCAGCCGATGAAGCGCGCTTCGGTGTTCACCTCGAAGCGGTCGTAGTTCTTGAGCGCGACCATGAACACCTGCTGGATCACGTCGCCCGATTCGATGCGCTCGCGCAGCTTCCGGCCGAGCCGCGCGCGCACGATCGGTCGGATGCGCTCGTAGTACCGCGCGAACAGCGCCTCGAGCGCGGCCTTGTCGCCCTGCTGCGCCTGGCGCAGCAGGAGCATCGATTGCCCCAGTGCTTCCGTCATGGCGCCCATCGAAGCGCCGGGAGCGCCGTCGCTCAAGGACTCGCCGGAACGCGACCCGCTCAGCGTTCGACGCGCAGGAAGGTGCGGAAGACCTCGAGGTGGGCGATCGCCGGGAAGAGCGCGTCCTTTGGCGCCTCCTCGCGGACTTCGCGCACGGCCGACGGACGCATGCCCTCGCTGCCCCCGCGGGTCGTCGCGTTCAGCCGGCGACCGAGCGAAGCGTTCGCCTCGGCGAGCGTGATCGGCCGATTTTCGAGCTCCATCAACGTGATCCACTCGAAGAGCGATGGCGACCGCTCCCTCGAGCGGAACACGACGAAACCCTCGCGCTGACCGGCCGGCGTCCCGTCTTCGACGGACACGAGACTGATGCGCTGCGGGTTGCCGTCGAACTCTCTCTCCCGGATCGGACGCACCAGAGGTTCCGCGCCGGAGGGCGGGTAGAACACATTGACCGCGTACAACCAGCCCGCTTCGACTCCGTCCATGTCGATGCAGATCGTCTCGCCCGGGTGCACCACGCCCTCGTCGCGGACGAATCGAGCGTCGGAGTCGTCCGCGTTGGCGATGAACGCGCGGATCGGACCGTGCGGATCGTTCGTGTCGCGGAGCAGGAGAGCGCCGATCGCGCCGCCGAGCAGGACGAGCGCCGCGGCCGCGAGCATTCCTTTGCGTCGCCGCGCGAAGTACCGCGCGTTGCGCGCGGCGCGGACCATCACGCCGCGCGAGCCGGCGAGCGGCGCGGCGCTGCCGGTCGCGAACCGCTCGAGGTCCTCGCGCAGCTCGAGCGCGCTCTGGTACCGCGCCGAAGGATCGAGCTCCATCGCCTTGAGGCAGACGTCTTCCAGCTCCGGCGGGATCTCCGTGCAGCGCGCGCGCGGACGCACGAAGTCGCCGTCGACGATCTTCTTCAGGAGCTCCGTGACCTCGTCGGCGTGGAACGCGCGTTCGAGGGTGAGCAGCTCGTACAGCACGAGGCCGAGCTGGTAGACGTCGGTACGCGGGTCCTTGCCGGCGCGCCGTGCGGTCACTTGTTCCGGCGCGAGGTACCACGACGTCCCGAACAGCGCACCGGTGAGCAGACCGCTCTCGCGCTCGCGCACTCCGGCGAGGCCGAAGTCGAGCACGACCGGCATGGCGTCGCCGCGCAACAACACGTTCGAGGGCTTCAGGTCGCGGTGGATCACGCCGGCGGCGTGCGCGGCCGCGAGCGCGCGCGCCAGCTCCGCCACGATCGCGGCGGCGGTGCGGAACCACGAGGACTCGTCCCCCACGCGGCGGGCGCCCGGCTCCGGCGCGTGTTCGAGCGCGCGATACAACGCCGCGCCATCCTTCGGCGGCGCGCCGTCCGCGTCGCGGCGGACCGATTCGATCACGTGCGAGAGCGAGGTGCCGCGCACGCGGTCCATCACGAGGAAGGAGACGTCGGCGTCCTTGCCCGATTCGTGGATCGCGACGATGTTCGGATGCGACAGCCGCGCGAGCGTCGCGACCTCGTGCGCGAACAGCTCTTCGAGGTCGAAGCCGGGCGCGTCGATGGTCGCGAGGACCTTCACCGCGACGTCGCGGCCGAGCTTTTCGTCGCGCGCCTCGAACACCTTTCCCAT
>CAZOLL010000729.1:0-2202 GCA_964580365.1 uncultured Phycisphaeraceae bacterium | reverse complement strand
GTCCGCTCCGGCTGCGCGATCCGCTTCTCCACCGCGATCCCGAGCAGCCGCTCGCCCTTCGAAGCGGTGCGCTGCCAGCTCCGATCCTCGATCTCGTTCTTCAATCGCGACAAGAAGCGCCGTCCGCGCTCGCGTCGATCGGCGTCCACTCCCGCGACGGTGGAGCGGAACGGGCGGAGCAGGATCGGCGCCGCCGTCCACGCCGGCGCCGCGAGGATCATCGCGAGCAGCACCAACCGGCGAAGCGGCGGGATCGGCGTCATCACGAAGACTTTAGGGCCGCGCCCCGTTCGGCCGACGAAAGTCGATCGCAATCTCCACTTCGCTAGACTGCCCCGTTTCCTCAGGATCCCGAGCCGCCGTGTCCGCCCGCTCCGTCTTCCTCCTGCCCGTCGTCGTCGTGCGCCACCGCGAGCTGCTGTGGTCGTTCGTCCGGCGTGACCTGAAGGCGCGGATCGAAGGCTCGCTGCTCGGCCGCCTCTGGCCGATCCTGAACCCGCTGCTCTTGTTCGCCGTCTACTACTTCGTGTTCGTCGAGATCCTGAAGCAGAAGCAGCAAGCGGCCGGATTGAGCTCGCTGCCCGAGGGTCCGGTCGCCGCGCTCTACATGATCTCCGGCATCCTGCCGTGGACCGCGTTCTCCGACTCGGTCTTCCGCTGCACCGGCGTCGTCCTCGAGAACGGCAACCTCGTCAAGAAGATCGCGTTCCCGTCGCAACTGCTCCCGATGTACGCGGTGTGCGTTCACCTCGTGTACTTCGTGATCGGGCTCGTTCTGTTCGTCGCGATCCGCTCGTTCTTCGGACCGCCGGGCTGGAACATGCTCGGTCTGCTGGTCGCGATCCCCCTGCAGGTGCTCTTCACGACCGGGCTCGGCATGTTCCTCGGCGCGCTCAACATCTTCGTTCGTGACACGTCGCAGATCCTCGGGCTTTCGCTCCAGCTCTGGTTCTTCACGACACCGATCGTGTATCCGGCGAAGCTCATCCACGAGACCTATCCGGCGCTCGCGGCGTCCATGCAGTCGAACCCGATGTTCCACCTGATGGAGCTGTACCGCGCGGCGCTCGTGTTCGAGGACGCGCCGTTCCCGTGGCACTCCGCCGGGATCTTCGCGCTGATGTCGCTCGCCGTCTTCCTCCCCGGCTACGCGTTCTTCCTCGCCACCAAGGATCGATTCGCCGATGAGCTCTGAGAACGGCGCCGCGGCGAAGAGCGATCGTCCCGCGATCGTCGTGCGCGGGCTCGGCAAGCGATACAAGGTCTACCCGTCGCCGTTCTCGCGCATTCGCGAGGGCCTGACGTTCGGGAAGAAGCGCTTCCACAAAGAGGTGTGGGCGCTGCGCGGCGTCGACTTCGACGTCCCGCACGGCAGCGCGCTCGGCATCATCGGAAGCAACGGCGCCGGCAAGTCGACTTTGCTCAAGATCCTCGCCGGCACGACGGTGTCGACGACCGGTTCGTTCACGATCGACGGCAAGGTCGCGTCGCTCCTCGAGCTCGGCACCGGCTTCCACAGCGAGTTCACGGGGCGCGACAACATCTTCCTGAACGCGTCCGTGATGGGGTTCTCGCGCAAGGACACCGAGTCGCGGCTCGACGACATCATCGAGTTCACCGAGCTCGGCCACTTCATCGACCAGCCCGTGCGCACCTACTCGTCGGGCATGGTGATGCGCCTCGCGTTCTCCGTCGCGACGGCGATCGACCCGGAAGTGCTGATCATCGACGAGATCCTCGCGGTGGGGGACCTGCACTTCCAGAAGAAGTGCATCGACCGCATCTTCGATTTCCGGAAGCGCGGCAAGACGATCATCTTCTGCTCGCACTCGCTGTATGACGTGCGGCAGGTCTGCGACGAAGTGCTGTGGATCAAGGACGGGAAGATCGAACGCCGCGGACCGCCGCTCGACGTCACCAGCGAGTACGCGAACTACGAGCGCAGCCTGATCCACGAGCCGGCGGTCGTGATGGGCGGCGTCGCGATGTCCGACGAGCGCGACCCGCCGAAGCTCGAGAAGGTCACGCTCGTCGACAAGGACGACCAGCCCGTGAAGATGGTCGACACCGGCGCGCAGCTCACGATGAAGCTCGAGTACCGCGTGCCGAAGACCTGGAACAAGCCCCTGAACGCCGGCTTCGCGATCTTCCGCTCCGACAACGTGCTGATCGCCGCGGCGTCCTCCGGGCACGACGGCGTCG
>CAZOLL010000728.1:0-2205 GCA_964580365.1 uncultured Phycisphaeraceae bacterium | reverse complement strand
TCGAACGCTCTTCCCCTCTGGGCCCCTTTGGCGCGGGGTCACGGGGGCGCGCAGCTCCCGTGTTCCGGTGGCGAACGCCACGCCCGCGCAGCGGCCGCTGCATCAAGCGACGCCCGCGGCGCAAGCCGCAGAAGAAGTCAGTACCCGCTCGTCCTCAAGAGCGAAACAGCGTGCCGCAACTCGCGCAGTTGAAACCGAGGCTGCGCCTCAACGACGCATGGAATCCCGCTCGGCAGAGCATCACGCAGACGGCGAAAGTCGATCTCGCCCGACCCCGGCGGAAGAAACGCCTCGCCGCCGGCGACGTCGTGGAGCGACGCTCCGACCGCGTGCGGCGCGTGCTCGCCCGCCCATGCATCCGGCGGAGCGAGGTCGAGTTGCTCCTGCATTCGCGCGGCGCCGGAGTCGTGCCAGTAACCGACGCGCTTGCCGCGCAGCTCCGAGAACACGAGCGGGAGAACGCCGAAGGGGATCAAGCCGAACGGCGACGACGGGGTCGCGACGGCGAACGTCATCTCGGGCTCGGCGCGGCAGAGGTCGAACAGCACGCGGCACGTGCGCTCGAGGTACGGCTCGAGGTGGCGGCGCACATCCTGCTGCGCGGACGCGGCGGCGGTCTTCGCCTCGGCGGTCGCGCCGTTCGCGCGGACGAGGGCGCGGATTTCCATGTCGCGCTCGCGCGCGCGGAGAACCTTGGCGTCGCCGAGGCGGACGATGACGAGCGGGCACGCTGCGTCCTTCGCGAGCTGCACTGCACGACGCAGCGCGAGCATCGCGACGGCGCGCTCGTTCGCGTCGGGAGAGATCGCCGAACCGACGCCGTCGTCCGCCGCGGCGTCTCCGTGCGCGGTCGCTCCGGCTTCGACCGCCACCGCGCTCGCGCCGGCCGGTTTCAGCACCCCGTCGATCGCGGCCGGGTCGGGCGCGGGGAGTCCGCGCGCCAGCGCGTACCCGCGGACGTCGAGCGCGCGGAGCGCTTCGAGGATCGAGTCGGCGGAGCGGGCGCGGAGGTCGAGCCATCGAGTGGACAGGGCGATCGACACGTCCGGATCCTACGCGGCGCGGGGCGAGAGTCGCATTGGCGAGCCAACACGCCTCGAACGAAGCCGTTTAAGCTGCTCGCATTCCATCGCTGAACCACGGAGACGTTCAATGAACACGCGTTCGATCGGCCTGATGGCCGCGATCATCGTTCCGGCCGCGCTCGCGCCGACCGGACTCGCGCAAGTCGAAGTCGCCGCGGTCGCCGCGCAGGCGGCGCCGGCGGCGCCGGACCGCCCGAAGCTCGGCATCACCGTCGAAAGCGACGGCACCGCAGTCACCATCGTCACGCTCAATCCGAAGGGCGCCGCGGCGGCGGCCGGCCTGAAGGTCGGGGACCAGCTGGTCTCGATGGATGGAGAGTCGCTCGGCTCGATCGACGCGCTCACCGCGGCGATCGCCAAGCACAAGATCGGCGACCAGGCGAAGCTCGCGGTGAAGCGCGGCGGCGAGTCGATGAACGTCGTCGTGAACTTCGCGGCCGCGCCGGCGGCGCCGGAGTCGGGCGTCCGCACCGGCCCCGCGCTCCGCGCAGAGCCGGAGAAGGCCGACAAGCCGGACGAAGTGGCGAAGGCCGACCCGATGGAAGACGCGCCGGTCGCCGTCGCGGGCCGCGATCACGGTTTCCTCGGCGTCAACCTCGAGATGGACGAAGCCGCCACGATCGGCGAAGTGCTCGACGACGGCCCCGCAGACAAGGCCGGTCTGCGCGCGGGCGACGTGGTGAAGTCGATCGGCGGCCACGCGGTCGCTTCCACGGACGAGTTGCGCGAGCGACTCATCGCGACGAAGCCGGGCCAGGAAGTCGAGATCGTCGTCCTGCGCGACGGCGAGGAGAAGACGCGCACGATCCGCCTCGGTTCTGCGAGCGACGTCGCGATGAACGCGGCGCCGGGCGCTGAGCCCGCCGCGCCGGCCGAGCCGCGTGCCGGCGCGGGTCGCGGTACCGCGAAGCGCTTCCGCGTTCCGGTCGGCGAGAACGGCGCAGGCGCGGTGACGCTGAAGCCGCCGGCAAACCAGCCGAAGATCGCGGCGCCACAGAAGCGGGCGCAGGGTTGGCTCGGCGTCTACCTCGCTCCGACCGAGGACGGCGGCGTCGCGGTGCAGTCCGTTGTCGAGGACGGCCCGGGCGCCAAGGCCGGCTTCGCGGAAGGCGACGTGATC
>CAZOLL010000727.1:0-2223 GCA_964580365.1 uncultured Phycisphaeraceae bacterium | reverse complement strand
CCGGGCTCGCCGCGCCCGTGACCCTCGTCAACGCGGCGGCGCGCGCCGCGCCGCGCGGCTTGCGGGTCGAGGAGAAGACGAGCGACCGCATCCGCGACTTCGCCAGCATGCTCGCGATCCGCGCGCACGCCGGGGCGAAGATTGTGAACGTCGGCGGCACGCTGTTCGGGCACCGCCAGCCGCGCCTCGTTCGCGTCGACGGCCACGCGATCGAAGTCATCCCCGAGGGTCCGCTGCTGGTGGTGCAGAACGACGACCGGCCCGGCGTGATCGGCCGCGTCGGCACGCTCCTCGGCGAAGCCGGCGTCAACATCCGCGCGCTCCACCTCTCGCCGCCGCGCGAGCCGGGCGCCTCTGCGCTCGCGCTCCTGAATGTCCAATCCGCTCCTGACGACGCGGTGCTCGCGCGCTTGCGCGCGCTGCCGGAAGTCCGGAGTCTCGACCTCGTGCTGCTCCCGGAAGGAAGGATTCGATGGTGAAGATTTTCATCCCCGGCCCGACCCAAGTCCGTCCCGAAGTCCTGCAGGCGCTCACCGCGCCGCAGATCGGGCACCGCACGGAGGACATGCGCCGACTCGTTCGGAGCATCAAGCCGAACCTGAAGGCGTTGTTCGGCACGACGGGCGACGTGTTCCTCTCGACCAGCTCCGCGACCGGCGTCATGGAAGGCGCGCTGCGGAACCTCGTGAAGAAGAAGGTGCTCTGCCTCGATTGCGGCGCTTGGTCGCAGAAGATGGGCGACATCGCCGAGGACAACGGCATCCCCGTCGACCGTCAGGTGGTCCCGTGGGGCAAGCCGTCCGACCCGGTCGACCTCGAGAAGCGGCTTTCGACCGGCGCCTACGACGTGGTCACCGCGGTCTGGTGCGAGACCTCGACCGGCGTGCTGAACCCGATCGCGGAGCTCGCGCGCGTCGTGCGCAAGTTCGACGACGTGATGTTCGTCGTCGACGCCGTCTCCGCGCTCGCGGGGATCGAGTGCGAGAACGACAAGCTCGGCATCGACGTCTGCCTCGCGGGCACGCAGAAGTGCCTCGCGATGCCGCCGGGGCTCGCGGTGTTCACCGTCTCGGAGCGCGCAATGAAGCGGGCCGCGACCGTGAAGCACCGCGGCCACTACATCGACTTCATCACCTTCAAGAAGAACGGCGACAAGGACGAGACGCCGGCCACACCGACGACGCCGCATTTCTTCGCGCTCGACTTCCAGCTGAAGCGGATCGCGGTGGAAGGAATGGCGAACCGCGCGGCGCGGCACCGTGCGATGGCCGACCTCGCGAAGGCTTGGGCCTCCGAGAAGCTCGGACTGTTCGCGGACGCGGCGCATCGGTCCCCCACCGTGACGTGCGTCGCGGTGCCGGAGAAGTTCGACCAGAAGGCGTTCCACGCGCGGGTGCTCGAGCGCGGCTTCTTCCTCGGCGACGGCTACGGGAAGATCAAGGACACGACCTTCCGCATCGGCCACATGGGCGACCACTCGGTCGATGACCTGAAGGCGCTGCTTGCGGCGATGACCGCCTCGCTCTGATCTATCGCGCCGCGGGCACCCGCTCTTCCGGCTCGATCGTCGCCTCCGCGAGCGCGCGCAGCGCGCCGTCGTCGAGTCGATCGAGCTGAGGCAAGACGAGCCGCGACGGGTCGACGCCCGGGTACCGGTCGGGGTGCGCTCGAACCTCGGCGACCCAGCGGTCGAGCAGGTCGCAGTAGGCGCGCGAGTGCGGCGGCGATGAGTCCGCGTTCGGCGCGAGGTCGGCCGTCGACGCCAGCACGAACAGCGGGCTTTTCGCGTCGCGCAGCGCGACGGCCTGCGCGCGCTCCTCGATCCACGCCTCGACGTTCGCGGGGCTGAACCCGAGCCGCGAGAGCAACACGAGCTTGTCGAACGGGTGCGCGAACACCGGCAAGAAGCGCCGCGCGTCGTCGATGTGCGCCCGCTCGTGCGTCTCCACGGCGTCGAGGAAGAGGCCGGGGAGCTCCGCGACGGGACCGCCGCCCGCGACGAACGCGAGCGCGCCCCGCAGGATCGCACGCTCCGACAGTGACAACGGCTCGCGCGCGTACGCCGGTAACCGCGACGCGACCGCGACCGGGATCGTGTCCTCGAGAAGGCGCGCACGTTCCTCCGCGTCGCGCGCGAGCAGCGCTTCTGCGGTGCGCGCGCTCTCGAACGCGCGGTCGGCGTTCAGGACGAGGAACGTTTCGAACGCGAACCCGGCGATCTCG
>CAZOLL010000726.1:0-2224 GCA_964580365.1 uncultured Phycisphaeraceae bacterium | reverse complement strand
CCTCGAGCAGTTCAGCGATGCGCAGCGCGCGCTCCAGAAGCTCGGGTGGAACGACTACTCGCCGTTGCCGAAGCAGTACCCTGAACTCCGCAAGATGGCGGACGACGGGCGCTTCAAGGGCTTCTTCCAGCCGCCCAAGTGACCCTCCGATCGCCACGAGGGCACCGCGATTGCTGACGCGGCGTCCGGTCCGAGGCTCGATCGCCATGTCCACCACTGCACTCCGGTTCCACGAAGTGACTCGCCGGCTCGGCGGCCGCGCGGTGTTGGACCACCTCTCGCTCGAAGTCGCGGAAGCGGAATTCGCCTTCCTGCTCGGGCCCTCGGGGTGTGGGAAGACGACTCTTCTGCGGATCGCCGCCGGCCTCGACCTCGCGGACTCTGGGACCGTGGAGCTGTTCGGTCGCGTCGTTTCCAACCCCGCGCCGGTCGTCGCGGCCGAAGATCGGCCGATCGGGATGGTCTTCCAGCAGGACGCTCTCTGGCCGCACATGACTGCGGCAGAGCATCTCGACTTCGCGCTGTCGACCGAATCGAAGTCGGTGCGCCGCGAGCGCACCCGCGACTTGCTCGAGCTCGTCCGCATCGGGGCGCTGGCGAATCGCCGTCCTGCGCAGATGTCGGGCGGCGAGCAGCAACGCGTCGCGCTCGCCCGCGCCCTCGCGCGCGAGCCGCGACTTCTCCTGCTCGACGAGCCGACGCGCAATCTCGACCGCGCGCTCGCCCGCGAACTGCGGCGCGAGTTCGCCGAGCTCCTGCGCCGGCGCGGCACCACCGCGCTGTACGTGACCCACGACCACGAAGAGGCATTCACCCTCGCCGACCGCGTTCTCCTGCTCGAGAACGGAAAGGTCCGCGCCGCGGGCAAGCCGGAAGATCTCTATCGCGCGCCGCCAGATGTTCAGACCGCGTGGTTGTTCGGCATCTCGTCATCGGTGCGCGGCACTGTCGACGAGCGCGGGTTCGCCGTCACGCCGCTTGGCTCGTTCGAAACGCGGATCCAGCCGGGCCAGGGATTCGTCGCGGTGTTCCGTCCGGGCGACGTCGCGCTGGCGAACGACGGCGAGCGCGCCGTGGTGCTCGACGAACGATTCCTCGGCACGCACCGCGCGGTCACCGTGAGGATCGGCAGCGCGTCGTTCGAACTCTCGGTGGAACCCACCGCCGAGATCGCGCCGGGCGAGACCGTCCGCGTGCGCGCGTGCCGGCCGCCTTCGTTGTTCGCGGAAGCCGCGCGATGAGCCGCAACGCGATCGCCCTCATCATCCTCGTCGCGATCGGCGGCGGCGCGACCGCGCTGGTCGCGATCGGCGGCTCCCACCGGACGCCGCCGGCCGCGACGGTGCCGAACTCGACGATGGCGCTCACGTCGTCGGATCAGTGCAAGGAGTGCCATCGCCAGGTGTGGGACGAGTGGAAGGGTTCGCAGCACGCGTTCGCCTACATCAACCCGCTCGTGCGGCGCGAGGACATGGCGGACGGTTTCCGCAAGAAGGACTGCATCCCTTGTCACGCGCCGCGCTCGGTCTTCGAATTCGGTCTCGGGAAGTCCGCGCGCGTGCTTCAACGCGACGTGAACATGGCCGATGGCGTCGACTGCATGTCGTGTCACGCGCTCGCGCACGGAGTCGCGGCGACGCGCGGCGGACTCTCCGGCGCGTGCGGCCCGACGTTCACGCCCGAACTGCGATCGACCGATCTCTGCGCGCCGTGCCACAACCAGCACAACACGGTCGACGAGTGGGAAGCGACTGCTGCGCCGCTGCGCGGTGAGAACTGCAGCGGCTGTCACATGCCGCCGGTGCAGCGCGCCGCGGAGAACGGCCGGCCCGCGTACGTCGGTCGCTCGCACGCGAGCCACGGGGGCAAAGACGTCGAGCTGGTGAAGTCCGCAGCGGACGTCACGTGCGCCGTAGAGGACCGTTCCGAAGGACCCGTCGTGATCGTCTCCGTGACGAACAAGGGTGCGGCCCACAACCTCCCCACCGACGCTCGGCATCGCGCGCTCGACCTCGTCGTCACGCTGAAGGACGAGACCGGCCGCGGGGTCGGGACCGAGCAGAAACTCGGACCCGGTGAAGAAGGCGGAACGGCTCGCATGAGATTCCGCAACCCGTATCGCGAGGAGTACGGGAAGGTGAACACCGAGATCCCGTCGGGCGAAACGCGGACGCTCTCCGTCCCGTTCACCCGAGGCGTCGCGACCTCCGCAGAAGTGAAGCTC
>CAZOLL010000725.1:0-2229 GCA_964580365.1 uncultured Phycisphaeraceae bacterium | reverse complement strand
TGCTGTTCGACCCGCTCGACGGCTCGTCGAACCTCGACACGTGCGGCGGCGTCGGGACGATCTTCTCGATCCTGCGCCACGACCGTCGCGCGAAGCCGATCGAGAACTCGGTGCTGCAGCGCGGCGCGGAGCAGGTCGCGGCGGGTTACGTGCTGTACGGCTCGTCGGTCGTCTTCGTGCTGACGACCGGCAGCGGCGTCGACATGTTCGTGCTCGACCCGTCGATCGGCGCGTTCCTGCGCGTGCAGCAGGGCGTGAAGGTGCCCAAGTGCGGCAAGACCTACTCGGTGAACGAAGGCAACCGCCGCACTTTCCCCGACGGCTACCAGCGCTACCTCGACTGGGCGCAGGAGAACGGATACTCGAGCCGCTACGCCGGTGCGATGGTCGCCGACGTGCACCGCTTGCTGCTCAAGGGAGGCGTGTTCCTCTACCCGCCGACGAAGAAGAACCCTGAAGGGAAGCTGCGCCTGATGTACGAAGCGAACCCGATGGCCTTCATCATCGAGCAGGCCGGCGGCAAGGCGTACGCGGGGAAGGAGCGCATCCTCGAGGTCGTGCCGAAGACGGTGCACCAGAGGACGAGCGTCGTGCTGGGGTCGGCGGACGAGGTGGACGCGGTGCTGAAGTGCCTCGAGTGAAGTGAGGAGCGGGCGCTCCGTTCAGGCGATCGCCAGCCCGTTCTCGAACTCCTCGCGCGTGGCCGCGGTGATTGCTCGGTCGAACCACCGATCGAGAACCCGCGAATCGTCCGTCCCCTCGAGCGCGCGCTGCAGTCGAGCGCGGAATTCTTCGTCGCTGCCGAAGCGTGCATGGGCCAAGCGAGCGATCTTGTCACGCGCCTCGTGGACGCGGCCCTTTTCGATCGCGCGCAGCTCCATGGGCGACAGGATTTCCATGATCGGTCCCTCCGTGCGGCGAACGTCCGCGTCCAACTTGCGCTCCAGACCATCCGGCAGCCGCATCACTCAAGTCAACACGCGGCGGTCGAGGCCGAGCTTCCAGAACGCGTCGAAGTCGGGAGCGGAGGGTGGGAGATCGCGCACTCGAACAGGACGGCGCGGGATCCGAAGGGTTACCGAGATTCGACGGCACAGCATCCGGCCCCGCGCAGGGCTCGGTCAGTCACCTCGACGTCCAACTCGCGTCGAGGGCGGATGTGCTGATCGATCTCGCGCGCGTGACGGCGACGCCGCGATCGGCCCGCTCCGACAATGGAACTGGAGGAGGACGATGAGGGTGCACGCGTTTGGATTGGTGGTGTTGTCGTCGATCGCTCCGGCGATCTCCGCGGCCCACGCCGCAGACGTCTCTGGCGTCGCGTTCGTCGATGCCGACGGGGACGGCGTCCGCGACGCGGGCGAGCAGGGCCTCGCGAACGTGGTCGTATCGAACCAGGACGCGGTCGTCGCGACGGATGCAACCGGCGCGTATCACCTGCCGCGCGGGGCAACCGGACTGCTGTTCTCTTCGGTGCCCAACGGGTATCGCGCGGTGGGGAAGTTCTGGCGAGCGGTGGACGACGCGACGACGACGGTCGACTTCGCGCTGTCGCCGACGCCGCGCGCGACCGAGTTCACGTTCGTTCACGCGTCGGACACGCACATCTCTCCCGCGGTCGTGGCGCGGACGCAGCGGTTCCGCGAGCTCGCCGATTCGCTCGCGCCGGCCTTCGTCCTCATCACCGGCGATCTCGTGAAGGATGCACTCCGCGTGGGAGAAGCGGAGGCGACGGGGTACTACGAGTTGTTCCAGCGCGAACAGGCGCTGTTCAAGACCCCGGTCTGGACCGTGCCCGGCAACCACGAGAACTTCGGCATCGAGCGCGACAAGTCGCACGTGACCGCGGATCATCCGCTCTACGGCCGGGCGATGTATCGCCACTACCACGGGCCCGACTACTACTCGTTCAACTACGGCGGCGTGCACTTCGTGGCGCTCAACACAGTCGACATCGACGATCAGTCCTACTACGGACACGTCGACGGCCTGCAGCTCGCGTGGCTCGAACGCGACCTTGCGATGGTGCCGCAGGCGATGCCAGTCGTGACGTTCGACCACATCCCGTTCTTCTCGTCGTCGGAGGAGATGCGCGGATTCAGCGACGAGCCGCCGGCCCCGTCATTGATCACGGTGAATGGGAAGACGGACTTCCGGCACACGGTCTCGAACGCCGCGGACGTGCTGTCGATCCTCCGCAAACATCGCCACGTGTTGGCGCTCGGCGGG